>NZ_JBNNVQ010000033.1:0-58131 GCF_050280625.1 Pseudomonas sp. NPDC089569 | reverse complement strand
TGCGCCAACAGCTCGGTCAACTCACTGACCTCGGCGATTTCGCGCATGTCTTCGGGCATTGCGCGGATGTTCAGCGCCTTGCCGGCCGCCTGGGCGCCCTGATCGAAGTCCTTCAGATCCATCTTGTTGATGGCGACAACGATGTGCTTGATGCCCAGCAAGGAGGCGATGAAGCTGTCCAGCATGCACTTCGTTCCCATGTCGGCGCTCAAGGGCGACAACGTGGTGAACAAGTCCGAGCGCTCGCCGTGGTACACCGGCCAGTCGCTGATGGAAATTCTCGAGACCGTGGTAGTGGCGGGCGACCGCAACTTCACCGACCTGCGTTTCCCGGTGCAATACGTCAATCGTCCGAACCTGAACTTCCGCGGTTTCGCCGGCACCCTGGCCAGCGGCATCGTCAAGAAGGGCGACGAAGTCGTGGTGCTGCCGTCGGGCAAGAGCAGCCGCGTGAAATCCATCGTCACTTTCGAAGGTGAGCTGGAACATGCGGGTCCGGGGCAAGCCGTCACGCTGACCATGGAAGATGAAATCGACATCTCCCGGGGCGACCTGCTGGTGCACGCCGACAATGTGCCGCCAGTCACCGACAGCTTCGAAGCGATGCTGGTGTGGATGGCTGAAGAGCCGATGCTGCCGGGCAAGAAATACGACATCAAGCGCGCTACCAGTTACGTGCCGGGTTCCATCGCCAGCATCGTCAACAAAGTCGACGTGAACACGTTGGAAGAAGGCCCGGCCAGTGCGTTGCAGCTCAACGAAATTGGCAAGGTCAAGATCGCGCTCGACGCACCGATTGCTCTCGACGGTTATGACAGCAACCGCACCACCGGTGCGTTCATCGTCATCGACCGCTTGACCAATGGCACCGTTGGCGCCGGCATGATCGTCGCCCAGCCTTTGGCGCATGGCACCAGCACCCACCACGGCAAGCTGGCCCATGTTGCCACCGAAGAACGTGCCCTGCGCTTCGGCCAGAAGCCGGCCACCGTGCTGTTCAGCGGTTTGTCGGGTGCCGGCAAGAGCACCCTGGCCTATGCGGTCGAGCGCAAGCTGTTCGACATGGGCCGTGCGGTGTTCGTGCTCGATGGCCAGAACCTGCGTCACGACCTGAACAAGGGACTGCCACAGGATCGCGCCGGGCGTACCGAGAACTGGCGTCGTGCCGCACACGTGGCGCGTCAGTTCAACGAAGCCGGTCTGCTGACCTTGGCCGCGTTCGTTGCGCCGAGTGCCGAAGGCCGTGAGCAGGCCCGGGAGCTGATCGGCAAGGAGCGTTTGCTGACCGTCTACGTTCAGGCGTCGCCGACCGTGTGTGCCGAGCGTGATCCGCAAGGCCTGTACGCGGCGGCCGGGGATAACATCCCGGGCGAATCCTTCCCGTACGACGTGCCGCTGGATGCCGATCTGGTGATCGACACCCAGTCCGTTTCGCTGGAAGACGGCGTCAAGCAGGTGCTGGACCTGCTGCGTCAGCGTGGCGCGATTTAAGCACCGGGCAGCAATAAAAAACCCGCCGATGAGTGATCATCTGCGGGTTTTTTGTCTCATGCGCCCCAGTGTGGGAGCGAGCCTGCTCGCGATAGCGGTGGATCAGTCCACATGGATATTGAATGTTCAATCGCCATCGCGAGCAGGCTCGCTCCCACAGGGGATCAGCGTCGCTCTGGATACTCGCGATGCATCTGCGCCAGCAAGGCATCCTTGTTCAACCACAGCTGATTGATCCAGCCCTGAAACTGCAGGCGGTACTCGCCGTCCTGGTCGTAGTTTTTACCGATGAAGTGGGCAGGAATTTTCAGTTCTTCAAAATGCACCACCACATCCTTCACCTCACCGCACAGCAAATCCCAAAAGCCCGGACGTCCGGCGGGATAGTGAATGGTCACGTTGACGATCGACTCCAGCTGTTCGCCCATGGCATCGAGCACGAACGCAATGCCACCGGCCTTGGGCTTGAGCAGGTATTTGAAGGGCGATTGCTGTTGGGCATGCTTGCCTTCGGTAAAGCGCGTGCCTTCGACAAAGTTGAAAATACCCACAGGGTTGTCACGAAACTTCGCACAGGTTTTGCGAGTGGTTTCCAAATCCTTGCCTTTCTTCTCCGGATGCTTTTCCAGATACGCCTTGGAGTAGCGTTTCATGAAAGGAAAGCCCAGCGCCCACCAGGCCAGACCGATGACAGGCACCCAGATCAGCTCTTGCTTGAGGAAGAACTTCAGCGGCTGGATACGACGGTTGAGTACGTATTGCAGCACCAGTATGTCGACCCAGCTCTGGTGGTTGCTGGTAATCAGGTACGAGTGTTTGTAGTCCAGGCCCTGCAGGCCGCTCAGGTGCCATCGAGTGCGGCAGACCAGATTCATCCAGCCTTTGTTGAGGCTGATCCAGGCTTCATGGGTATGGCTCATCAGCCAGCGCGCGACGCGCTGGGTGAGGGCGAACGGCAACGCCTTGAACAGCGCCACGCAGAACAGGAAGGAGCACAGTAAAACGGTGTTGAGCGCCAACAGCAGCGAGGCGATCACGCCTCGCGCGGCGGCAGGGAGAAAGGCCAGCATTTAAACATCCAGAGGTCGGTTGGCAGCTTGAATCGCGGTCAAGGCGATGGTGTAGACGATGTCGTCGACCTGTGCGCCGCGTGGCAGGTCGTTCACCGGTTTGCGCAAGCCTTGCAGCATCGGCCCGAGGCTGACGCAGTCGGCGCTGCGCTGCACGGCTTTGTGGGTGGTGTTGCCGGTGTTCAGGTCCGGGAACACAAACACCGTGGCGCGACCGGCTACCTGACTGTTCGGCGCCAGTTGCCGGGCGACGGTTTCGTTGGCGGCGGCGTCGTACTGCAACGGGCCGTCGATCAGCAGCGAGCGTTGCTGTTCGTGCGCGAGCAACGTCGCTTCGCGAACCTTCTCGACCTCTTCGCCACTGGCCGACTCGCCGCTGGAATAGCTGATCATCGCAACCCGTGGCGTGATGCCGAAGGCCTGCGCCGAGTCGGCGCTTTGCAGGGCGATTTCGGCCAGTTCGCTGGCGCTTGGGTGCGGGTTCATCACGCAGTCGCCATAGACCAGCACCTCTTCGGGGAACAGCATGAAGAACACCGATGACACCAGGGTGCAGCCCGGCGCTGTCTTGATCAACTGAAGTGCCGGGCGGATGGTGTTGGCCGTGGAGTGAACGACGCCCGACACGAGGCCGTCGACCTCATCCAGCGCCAGCATCATGGTGCCGATCACGACCGTGTCTTCCAGTTGCTGCTCGGCCATCGGCGCATTGAGGCTTTTGCTTTTGCGCAGGGCGACCATGGGCTCGACGTAGCGCTCGCGGATCAGGTCCGGGTCAAGGATTTCCAGTCCCGGTGGCAGCTCGATGCCCTGGGCGCGAGCCACGGCCTCGACGTCCGCCGGTTTGGCCAGCAACACGCAGCGGGCAATGCCGCGGGCCTGACAGATCGCCGCCGCCTGTACGGTCAGCGGTTCGCTGCCTTCGGGCAGGACAATGCGTTTGTTGGCATTCTGCGCGCGCTGGATCAGTTGGTAGCGGAACACGGCTGGCGACAGGCGCATTTCTCGCGGTGTACCGCAACGCTGGTGCAGCCAGTTGGCGTCGAGATAGCCGGCGACGAAATCGGTGATGATTTCGGCGCGCTCGCGGTCGTCGATCGGGATTTCCTTGTTCAAGCCGTTCAACAGGTTGGCGGTGTCGTAGGAGCCAGTGCTCACCGACAGCACCGGCAATCCGGCCTGCAGGGCGCCACGGCAAAGGTCCATGATGCGCGGATCGGGCAGGGTGTCGCTGGTCAGCAACAGGCCGGCCAGGGGGACGCCATTGATGGCGGCCAGGCTGACGGCGAGGATGATGTCGTCGCGATCACCGGGGGTTACCACCAGTACGCCCGGTTTGAGCAGTTCCACGGTGTTGCGCATGGTGCGTGCGCAAATGATGATCTTGGTCATGCGCCGGGTTTCATAATCGCCGGCGTTGAGCACCTGGGCGCCCATCAGGTCGGCTACGTCGCGGGTGCGCGGTGCGTTCAGTTCGGGCTGGAACGGGATGCAACCCAACAGGCGAAAATCGCCGCTGCGCAGCAGTGGCGAATGTTCCTTCAGGCGCGCGGCGAAAGCCTCCATGCTTTCGTCGGTCTTGACCTTGTTGAGGATCACGCCGAGGACCTTCGGGTCTTTCGGGCCGCCGAACAATTGCGCCTGCAATTCCACGCGACCGGACAATTCGGTCAGCACTTCGTTTTCCGGTGCCGAGACCAGAATCACTTCGGCGTCCAGGCTCTTGGCCAGATGCAGGTTGACCCGCGCGGCGTAGCTGGCGCTGCGGGTCGGCACCATGCCTTCGACGACCAGCACGTCCTTGCCGATGGCGGCCTGCTGATAGAGGGTGATGATCTCTTCGAGCAACTCATCGAGCTGACCGTCGCCGAGCATCCGCTCGACATGGGCCAGGCCCAGCGGTTGTGGCGGTTTCAGGCCGTGGGTCCGGGCTACCAGTTCGGTGGAGCGTTCCGGTCCCGTATCTCCCGGATGCGGTTGGGCGATCGGTTTGAAGAAGCCGACCTTGAGCCCGGCACGTTCAAGGGTACGCACGAGCCCGAGGCTGATGGAGGTCAGGCCCACGCCGAAATCGGTGGGTGCGATAAAAAAAGTTTGCATGCGGATTCTCTGGAGGTGCATGGCAATGGAGAGGGCCGATGACTGGCTATCTGCCGAAATTCAGTCGCCAAGGTTATCGCTAACCGAGCCTTGTGCGCACCAACCACAATCAAAGGGCTGGCCGATTTTTTCCTGGCGCTGCACCGGGTCCATCACCCAGGCGCGCGATTGCCATGGCGGCTGGTGCCGCAGGTGTTGGGTGTGGCCACAGGAAAGCTCGGCCACCCAGTGCCCGTCCTCGTCCAGATGAAAGCCTGTGATCGTCACACCCCGTCTGTCCGGGTTGTGTTCGCTTTCGGACGACGGCTTCGCTAAACTGCGTCTTTCCTCATTCTTATGCAAAAGGTCTCGCCCCCATGCTGATCGCTGCCAACAAGGCTGTGTCCATCGACTATACCCTGACCAACGACGCTGGTGAGGTCATCGACAGCTCCGCCGGCGGCGCGCCGCTGGTCTACCTGCAAGGCGCAGGCAACATCATCCCGGGCCTGGAAAAGGCTCTGGAAGGCAAGGCAGTTGGCGAAGAGCTGACCGTTTCCGTCGAACCTGAAGATGCCTACGGCGAATACGCTGCCGAACTGGTCAGCACCCTGAGCCGCAGCATGTTCGAAGGCGTCGACGAGCTGGAAGTGGGCATGCAGTTCCACGCTTCCGCTCCGGACGGCCAGATGCAGATCGTGACCATCCGTGATCTGGACGGCGACGACGTGACGGTTGATGGCAACCACCCACTGGCCGGCCAACGTCTGAACTTCCAGGTCAAGATCGTTGCTATCCGTGACGCCAGCCAGGAAGAAATCGCCCATGGTCACATCCATGGCGAAGGTGGCCATCACCACTGATTTTCTGCGCTAAGCTTTCGAGAACTGGAGAGGCGCCCCGAGGGCGCCTTTTTAGTCTGTGGTTATCCATGGCGACAGCGTCAAGCGGCTGTTTCGAAAAGAACACGGGAATCTGGAGTACGTCATGAGTGCTTTTCACGACCTTAATTTGACAGCCCTGAATGGTCAGGCGCTACCTCTGGCGCCTTTCAAGGGGCACGTCGTGCTGGTGGTCAATGTCGCCTCCAAATGTGGCTTGACCCCACAGTACGCTGCGCTGGAAAACCTCTACCAGCAATACAAAGGCAAGGGGTTCAGCGTACTGGGCCTGCCGTGCAACCAGTTTGCCGGGCAGGAACCGGGCTCCGAACAAGAGATTCAGGAGTTCTGCAAACTCAACTATGGCGTGACCTTTCCATTGTCCAGCAAGCTGGACGTCAACGGTCACGATCGCCACCAGTTGTACAAACTGCTGGCGGGCGAGGGTGCCGAATTCCCTGGCGACATTACCTGGAACTTCGAAAAGTTTCTGTTGGGCAAGGACGGGCGCGTGCTGGCGCGGTTTTCCCCGCGTACACCGCCGGATGATCCGGCTGTGGTTCAGGCGATTGAAAAAGCCCTGAGCTGACGTTCTCACCCTGTAGGAGCGAGCAAGCTCGCGATGGTCGCCAACGATGACGCTGGAAGCCTGACACCCAGCGGCGTTCTCAAGACCATCGCGAGCCTGCTCGCTCCTACAGAAGGCGGTATTCCCCTCTTTTGATCCTTAATCACTCAAATCAATAGTGCTGTTCAGCGCTGCGGGATCTCCATATTATCATCGTCATAAAGTCTATTTCCGTGGAGCGTCCCAATGCCCGTAAAAGCCCTGTTCAAGCCGTTCCATCTCGGTTCCCTCGAACTGCCGACCCGTGTCGTCATGGCGCCGATGACCCGCTCGTTCTCTCCCGGTGGCGTGCCGAATTCCAAAGTGATCGAGTACTACCGTCGTCGCGCCGCGGCCGGCGTTGGCCTGATCATCACCGAAGGCACCACCGTCGGGCACAAGGCTTCCAACGGCTACCCGAACGTGCCGCAGTTCTACGGTGAGGCGGCACTGGCCGGCTGGAAGAAAGTGGTCGACGCGGTCCACGCCGAAGGCGGCAAGATCGTTCCGCAACTCTGGCATGTCGGCAGTGTGCGCCGCATTGGCACTGAGCCGGACGCCAGCGTGCCGGGTTACGGTCCGTCGGAAAAGCTCAAGGAAGGTCAGGTCGTGGTTCACGGCATGACCCGGCAGGATATCCAGGACGTGATCGCTGCGTTCGCCCAGGCAGCAAAGGACGCGAAAAGCATTGGCATGGACGGCGTGGAAATTCACGGCGCCCACGGCTATCTGATCGACCAGTTCTTCTGGGAAGGCAGCAACCAGCGTACTGACGAATACGGCGGCAGCCTGGCCAATCGTTCGCGTTTCGCCATTGAATTGATTCAGGCGGTGCGTGCGGCGGTGGGCGAGGGCTTCCCGATCATCTTCCGCTTCTCTCAGTGGAAGCAGCAGGACTACACCGCACGTCTGGTCCAGACGCCGGAGGCGCTGGGCGAGTTCCTCAAACCGTTGTCCGATGCCGGCGTGGATATTTTCCACTGCTCGACACGCCGTTTCTGGGAGCCGGAATTCGACGGTTCCGAACTGAACCTGGCGGGCTGGACCCGCCAGCTCACCGGCAAGCCGACCATCACTGTCGGTAGCGTGGGGCTGGATGGCGAGTTCCTGCAGTTCATGGTCAATACCGACAAGGTTGCTCAGCCGGCCAGTCTGGAAAAACTGCTGGAGCGCTTGAACAATGACGAGTTCGACCTGGTGGCGGTCGGTCGTGCGCTGCTGGTGGATCCGGACTGGGCGCAGAAAGTGCGCGATGGTCGTGAGGCTGACATCCTGCCGTTCAGCCGCGAGGCGTTGATGACGCTGGTTTAAGCAGCATCCGGAAGGGCTTTATCGCGAGCAGGCTCGCTCCCACAGGTTTTGTGTGCGCCACAGAACCCATGTGGGAGCGAGCCTGCTCGCGATGGCGGACTTCATTTCACGCAGGACTCAAGGAACAGTCGGCGCATTCGGCAGCACCTGCTCCCCAACGCAAGCATTGCGCAACTGCCCCTCGAACTGCTCGATAATCGCCGCCCAACCCTGGCGACTGGCATGCTGGCGCGCATTGAGGCGCAAACAGCGCAAGGTCTCGGGATCCTCCAGCAACCACACCGCCGCATCGCAGAACGCGTCTTCATCCCCCGGCATTGCCAGCAAGCCGTTGTAGCCATGGCGGATATGCTGCGCAGCTGCCGCCTGATCGTAAGCCACCACGCCAAGTCCTGAGGCCAGTGCCTCAAGCACCACATTGCCGAAGGTTTCCGTCAGGCTTGGGAACAGAAACACATCGCCTGAGGCATAGTGGCTGGCCAGGGCTTCACCCCGTTGGGTGCCGCAGAAAATCGCATCGGGCATTTCGCTTTCCATAGGCAGGCGCTGCGGGCCGTCCCCGACCACGATCAATTTCAGCGTACGCTGTGGATAAGTCGCCTTCAGCGCGTCGAAGCAGCGCTTGAGCAAGCCCAGGTTTTTTTCCGTTGCCAAACGCCCGACATGAATGACGGCGATGTCGTTCTCGCCCAGTCCCCATTGTTCGCGCAGGGCATTCAGGCGTTTGGCCGGATGGAACAACTGGCTGTCGACGCCGCGGGACAATAGCGCCAGCCGTTCGAAATGCCGCCGCTCCAGCTCCATGCGCTGACTGATGCTGGGCACCAGGGTCAGGTTCGAGCGATTGTGGAACCAGCGCAAGTAGTGGGTCAGCAAGCGTGTGAGCAAGCCGAGCCCGTACTGGCTGGAATACTGCTGAAAGTTGGTATGGAAGCCGCTGACCACCGAAATGCCCAGGCGTCGTGCCGCACGCAGTGCCGACAAGCCCAGCGGGCCCTCGGTGGCGATATACAGCACATCCGGGCGGTGGCGCTTCCAGCGTCGCAGCAGTTTGTGCATCGACGACTGTCCCCATTGCAATCCGGGATAGCCTGGCAACGGCCACCCCCGGCACAGCAACAACTCGTCGTCGCTGCCTGCCGACTGATCGCAACCCTGGCGCGGTCGCACCAACTCCACCTGATGGCCGCGCGCGCGCAAACCGTCGCACAAGCGGCCAAGGGTATTGGCCACTCCGTTGATTTCGGGAGGGAAGGTTTCGGTGATCAGGGTGATATGCAGAGCTGTCGTCATGGCCTCAGTTTCAGCTGAGGCCATGTCGACGCCGTGACGGTCAGATGATGGATTTATGACCGCGTTCGAGGGTGGAATTCAGCGTTGAATCACGAGGTTCTCGGCCCCGCGCTCACGGACCCAGAACAAGGTCGCCCCGGCCACGGCCGCCGGCATCATCAGGATGTTGACCACCGGGATCAGCAGCACCAGATAGACGATGCCGCCGAAGCTCATGCTCTGCCAGCGCTTCTGTCGCAGCCAGGCGAGCATCTCGTTCCAGCCCAGCTTGTGGTTGTCCGCCGGGTAGTCGATGTACTGGATCGCCATCATCCACACCCCGAACAGCAGCCAAAGCGGTGCAGCAATGATGTTGACCACGGGGATGAAGGACAGAATGAACAGCCCGATCGCCCTGGGCAGGAAGTAGCCGAGCTTGCGCATTTCACGGGCCAGGGTCCGCGGGATCATGGCGAGCAATTCACCCCAGCTGAAGGTCGGGAAGTCGTCGGTGCCGCGTACGACCACTTCGACCTTTTCCGCCAGAAAGCCATTGAACGGCGCGGCGATGACGTTGGCCAGCATTGTGAAGGTGAAGAACACCATCAAGACCACCAGCACCACGAACAGCGGCCACAGGACATAGCTGAGAAAACCCAGCCAATCGGGCAGGGACGGCATCAGTGAATCGACCCACAGGCTGAATTGGTGGCCGGCCAGATAGATCAATCCGACGAACAGCACCAGGTTGATCAGCAACGGCAACAACACAAACAGACGCAGGCCAGGGCTCAGGACCAGCTTGAGGCCTTCGCGCAGGTATTGCGGGCCGGACAGAACAGGGGCGGGCATAACGTGCTCCGAGCAGAGGGAAAACGCGCCGACCTTACCGGCTTTGCCTCGGGGGTGAAAGCGCGGTAGCGGCATCGACATTAACTGTAACAAAGGCGTCCTGATTAGCCCGCCGTCGGGATAGAGACCACCTATGAGCTGGATTGTTAAACCGTATTTCCTTAATCTTCGCCCCCTCGATACGCTGCACCCATTCTTTTTACAGGACTGTCGAGTTCAAGCCTTCCCCAAGTGCTTTCAATGGTCCTTTTTTATTCCCGCCGGCAAACCGGCGTCCCGCGCCAGGTGTTCCGGGCCGGTCAACAGGAGCAGGTCATGTCTGAAGTCCGTCATTCGCGAGTGATTATTCTCGGTTCCGGCCCTGCCGGTTACAGCGCTGCGGTCTATGCCGCCCGTGCGAACCTCAAGCCACTTTTGATCACCGGCATGCAGGCCGGCGGTCAATTGACCACCACCACCGAAGTCGACAACTGGCCGGGCGACGTCCATGGCCTGACCGGCCCGGCACTGATGGAGCGCATGAAAGAACACGCCGAGCGCTTTGAAACCGAGATCGTATTCGATCACATCAATGCGGTGGACTTCGCTGCCAAGCCCTACACCCTGATCGGCGACAGCGCGACCTATACCTGCGACGCCCTGATCATCGCCACCGGTGCCAGCGCTCGTTACCTGGGCCTGCCATCCGAAGAAGCGTTCATGGGCAAAGGCGTTTCGGCCTGCGCGACTTGCGACGGTTTCTTCTATCGCAACAAGCCGGTAGCCGTGGTCGGTGGCGGTAACACTGCCGTGGAAGAGGCGCTGTACCTGGCCAACATCGCCAGCACCGTGACCCTGATCCACCGTCGTGAAACCTTCCGCGCCGAGAAGATCCTGATCGACAAGCTCAATGCCCGGGTTGCCGAAGGCAAGATCATCCTGAAGTTGAACGCGACCCTGGACGAAGTCCTGGGCGACAACATGGGCGTGACCGGTGCCCGCCTGAAGAACAACGACGGCAGCTTCGACGAAGTGAAAGTCGACGGCGTGTTCATCGCCATCGGCCACACCCCGAACACCTCGCTGTTCGAAGGCCAGCTGACCCTCAAGGACGGTTACCTGGTGGTGAACGGCGGTCGCGACGGCAATGCCACCGCCACCAACCTCGAAGGCATCTTCGCGGCCGGTGACGTGGCGGACCACGTATACCGTCAGGCCATCACCTCGGCCGGCGCCGGTTGCATGGCGGCACTGGATGCCGAGCGTTACCTCGACAATCTGCAGAACGCTTGATTCTGCCTTCGTCGAAATGAAAAAACCGGCTTCGGCCGGTTTTTTTCATCCTGAACAATGCGCCCCCCTGTAGGAGCGAGCACGCTCGCGATGGTCGTCAACGATAACGCTGGAAACCTGACACCCCGCGGCGTCTTCGAGTCCATTGTAGGAGCGAGCAAGCTCGCGATGGTCGTCAACGATAACGTTGGAAACCTGACACCCCGTGGCGTCTTCGAGTCCATCGCGAGCATGCTCGCTCCTACAGTGGGGGTGTGATCAGACCAGTTTTTTCAGGCAGGCCTCAAGAATGTCCAGGCCTTCCCCCATCACCGCCGGCTCGATGGTCAGCGGTGCCAGCAGGCGAATGATGTGGCGCGATTTGCCGCTTGGCATCAACAGCAGGCCTGCTTCGCGAGCCAGGGCCAGCAGTTGCGTCAATTGTGCTGCTGCCGGCGTACCGTCGGCATTGACCAACTCGATCCCGCGCATTGCGCCGACGCCCGTCAGGCGGCCGAGGTACGGTGACAGCTTGCGATCGCGCCAGGCCTGGTAGCGGCTGACGATGGCCTCCTCCTGTTGCGCGCCCCACATTTGCAGGTGCGCATCGGTCATCTCATCCAGGGTCGCCAGCGCGGCGGCGCACGCGACAGGGTTGCCGGAGTAGGTGCCACCCAGACCACCCTTGGGCAGGTTGTCGAGCAACGTCTTGCGTCCAACCACCGCACCCAGCGGCAGTCCGCCGCCGATGCTCTTGCCGAGCAGGATCAGGTCCGGTTCGATGCCCAGTCGCGAAAACGCAAAACGTTGGCCGGTACGACCGAAGCCAGACTGGATTTCATCGGCGATCAACACAATGCCTTTCTCGTCGCACAAACGCCGCAACGCCTGGGCGAACTCGATATCCAGTGCCAGAAAACCCGCCTCGCCCTGCACGGGCTCGACGATAAAGCAGGCCACGTCCTCAATATCGATTTCGACGCTGAACAGGCGCTCCATGGCGTTGAGTGCCTGGGCACAGGTCACGCCGTTGTCCTGGCTGGGGAAGGGCAGGTGATACACCGGGCCCGGCAGTACGCCGATTTTCTGTTTGTACGGTGCCACCTTGCCGTTGAGATTGAGGGTGGCCAGAGTCCGGCCATGGAACGCACCATCGAAGGCAATGACCGCTGTACGGCCAGTGGCGCCACGGACGATCTTCAACGCATTCTCGGCCGCTTCGGCACCGCTGTTGGTGAGCATGCCGCTGACCGGGTAATCGACCGGGATAAAAGCGCTGAGGCGATCCATCAGGGCAAGGTAGGGCGTATGGGGCGCGGCGTTGAACGCGTAATGAGTCAGTCGTGTGGCCTGCTCGCGAATGGCGTCAACGATGCGTGGATGGCAGTGACCGAGGTTCAGCACACCGATGCCACCGACAAAGTCGATGTAGCGTTTGCCGTCCGTGTCCCATACCTCGGCATTCTTGCCGTGGCTGAGGGTGACAGGGTGAACGATGTTGATCGACTGGCTGATGGTTTCGCTGCGCATGGATGATCGGCTCGGAAGAAGGAGGACTTCTTTTATCTAAGCCGTGAGCAGCGTTGGCCGGCAAACGAAATAAAGTCGCCGGGTCAATCTTAAAAGTGAGGATGTGCGGTTACGCGCTGTCCTGTAGGAGCGAGCCTGGTCCGGGCGGCGTTCCGACGATGGTCGTCAACGATATCGCTGGTAGCCTGACACCTCGCGGTGTTCAAGCGTTCATCGCGAGCGTGCTCGCTCCTACAGGGGTTCAGGTGCAGGTTTGATTCAGCGGCGCGTCAGCGGCGGCTGAGTGAATTTCACCCCGGCCAGGCCGTGGGCCATCAATGCCCGGATGTTGCCGTGATCGCTGCCTTCGGGTGTCGCCAGCACCGAACGATAATGCTCACCGAACGCCAGCAGGGTTTCTTCATCGCTCAGGCCTTCCAGCAATGCCAGGCCCAGTGTCTTGCACGAACCTTCATTCTGCCCGGCTGCGTTTTCCACACCGCCGTTGTTGAATGCCTGCGGCTGATAGTCGTAACCGGCGGCAATGAACGCCAGGGTATCGGCGAAGAGGTGTTCGCCGCTCTTGAGGCTGGCGCGAAGGGTGTTCAAATCACTCATTGGGTTTTCCTTTGGCGAACGCCGCTTGTTGTTCGGCGCTGGCTTCTTGCTGATATTGGGCTTTCCATTCGGCGTACGGCATGCCGTAAACCACTTCGCGGGCTTCGTCGAGGCTGACCTCGATCTGACGCTCGTCGGCGGCTGCCTTGTACCACTTGGACAAGCAATTGCGGCAGAAGCCCGAGAGGTTCATCAGGTCGATATTCTGCACATCCTTGCGGCTGTCCAGATGGGCCACCAGCCGGCGAAAGGCGGCGGCTTCGAGTTCGAGGCGTTCTTGATCGGTCATGGAGGTCTCTTTGAGACAGCTGCAAGCGGCAAGCTTCAAGCTGCAAGAGTGGATTGAGGTGCACGCCAGTCTACAGCTTGCGGCTTGAAGCTTGTAGCTAGCGGCTCGCTGCAAGCGTTATCGATACCGATTCGGCAAAGCGCAACGCATGCGGCTTGTCGACTTCTACCTCGGCGTACAGCACCGATTCGTTGGCCATGACCAGGTCCAGCAGTTCCTGGGTCAGGCGTTCGAGCAGGGCAAAGCGATTACCCTCGACATGGGCAATGATCGCCTTGGTGATGGTCCGGTAGTTCAACGCATGATCGATATCGTTGTCCCGCACCGCTTCCTGGGCTGCATAGAGGATGGTCAGGTTGATCAACACATCCTGCTTGTTGAGGATTTCATCCTCGTTGATTCCGATGTAGGTGCGCAGGCACAGGTCCTTGACCCGGATGCGTGCCATGCCTGGTTGAAGTTGTGGCATTACTACTTGCTCCGTCCAATCAATTGCAGGAACTCCTGGCGAGTGTTGCTCGATTCGCGGAAGGCGCCGAGCATCACCGAGGTGTTCATGGTCGAATTCTGTTTCTCGACACCGCGCATCATCATGCACATGTGTTGGGCTTCGATGACCACCGCGACGCCTGCCGCACCGGTCACTTGCTGCACCGCCTCGGCGATTTGCCGGGTCAGGTTTTCCTGGATTTGCAGGCGCCTGGCGAACATGTCCACCAACCGCGCGATTTTCGACAGGCCCAGCACCTTGCCCGTTGGAATATAAGCCACATGGGCCTTGCCGATGAAGGGCAGCATGTGATGTTCGCAGAGCGAGTAAAGCTCGATGTTATCGACGATCACCATTTCATCGTTGTCGGAGGCGAACAGTGCACCGTTGACGATCTCGTCGATGCTTTGCTCATAGCCGTGACACAAGTACTGCATGGCCTTGGCTGCGCGCAGCGGTGTATCGAGCAGGCCCTCGCGATCAGGGTTTTCACCCAGGCCGATGAGGATCTCGCGATAACTCTGGGACAGCGAATTCTGGGGCAGGGATAACGTCATGGGAGTTCCTCGCGGGACACTTATTTGATGTGCCTTCCGCCATTGACGGTCAGGGTCGTGCCGGTGACATAGGGGTTATCGAGCAAGTAGCGCAGGCTTTGGTAGATCACTTCGCTGCCGGGTTCGATGCCCAGTGCGGATTTGGCCAGCGCCTTGGCGCGATACGCTGCGTCATCATCAGCGTTGAACAGTAGCAGGGCCGGCGCGATTGCGTTGACCTTGATGGCCGGCGCGTATTTCGCGGCGAAGGACAGGGTCAGGTTTTCGAGCCCTGCCTTGCTGGCGCAGTAACCGATGTGCTTGCTGCTGCCCTTGCGGGTCACGTCGTCGCTGATGTGCACGATATCCGCCATGGGCGAGCGTTCGAGCAGGTCGACACAGTGCAGATTGATCAGGTAAGGCGCCAGCATGTGCACGCTGAACATGCGGGTGAATGCTGCGGCATCGGTGTCCGCGGTTTCTGCCAGCCATTCGGAGGCGTTATGGACAATCGCACGCAGGCTGTCGGTATGGGTTTTGAGTTCATTGATGAAGGCGAAGATTCCGGCTTCGGTGGCGAAGTCCGCAAATATCGCCGTCGCCCCCAGGTCGCGCAGGGCTTGCACGCCAGGGCGCTCGCTGCGATAGCTGAAAATGACGCGGTGGCCGTCCTCCAGCAATCGCTGTGCGCAGTGCAGGCCAACACGCTGGCCGGCACCGGTGATGAGGATAGGGGCTGGGCAAGTGGACATGAGCGGCTCGCTTCGCGGTAAGAGCAAAACTATACCAGTGCAGTGCAGCGTTCACCTACGCCCCTGTAGGAGCGAGCAAGCTCGCGATGGTCGTCAACGATAACGTTGGAAGTCTGACACCCCGCAGCGTTCTCAGGCTCTTCGTCGGAACGCCGCCCGGAGCGTGCTCGCTCCTACAGTTGGCGTGTCAGGCAGTCTCGGCCGGCAACCGCCGTGCCGGGGTGTTGTTCAACCATCCAGCCAACACCCTGGTCGACAGTGGAATGAAGAAATAAACCATCAACGGCGTCAGGCAAAGCGTGCTGATGAACACCCGGCTCAGCAGGCCCAGTTCGCTGAGCAAGGGGCCGAGTGCGAAGTTGAACAGCAACGACACCGGGAAGAACGCCAGCCAGATCGCCATGGCCTGTTTCCATCGAGGCGGGCGCTGGCCGGTGGCGCCGAACCAGCCTTCGATGCCGCTGACCCGATGCTCCGTCGGATGGGCGAACAAGTCGCTGCCCCGGGCCAGCCAGGCGGTACGTGAGGCCGAGTGCTCCCAGGTGTGCAGGGTCTGTTCGTCGGTGAAGCGAAAAATGATCTGGAATTCGTCATCGCCGGCGGGCGGAGCGAGTACGCCGGAGCCGAGATAGCCAGGGAAGTCGGTGGCCAGTTGTTCACCTTCGCGCAGCCAGGCGATCAGATCCTGGTAGCGCCCGTTGGCGACGCGGCGCGCAACCATCAGCGTGACGGGGGAGGTAGACATCATGTATCTCCGTAAACGAATGCGTTGCTCCGGGTAAGAGCTTCGCCAGGCGCAGCGCCGGGATGGTGGGCTGCGCCGTGGGACAAGCAAGGATTATTCCTGATTCCAATTGCGACGTCTGTGGCTTGAGTAACACTCAATGTCTTGGATCATGAAGGGGAGGCAGGAGTAGAATCGGGATCCAAACAACACATGGACGTTGAAGCCCAGATGCCTGTCCTGACTGATATCGCTCCAGACGTGTTGCCTTCGCGCTCGCTTGAGCAGGAGGAGCTTTTTCCCATTCGTGAAGTGGCGCGCTTGACGGGCGTCAACCCGGTCACGCTTCGTGCATGGGAGCGACGCTATGGACTGATTGTGCCTACACGCACCGAAAGTGGGCATCGCCTGTATTCGATGACCGATATCGAGCGCGTGCGCAGCATCCTCGACTGGATCGAACGCGGCGTGGCAGTGAGCAAGATCGGCAGGATTCTGGCCAAGGCCGCACCGCTTGAGGCGTTGTCGCACATCATCCCGGGCGACCTGGTGCAGGCCGATTACGCGCAATGGCAACAACAGGTCCAGGCGGCGGTGAGTGCATTCGACGACATCGCCCTGGAGCAGGTCTACGGTCAGATATTTTCCAGTTACGCCCAGCCCGTCGTATTCCAGGACATTCTTGTCCCGCTCTGGAAGCGGCTGATGCAAAACCAGGATTCATTCGGCCGGACCAGCGAGTGGTTGTTCCTGGACGGTTTTCTGCGCTCAAGGGTATTGCAGCGTCTGCTGTTGATTCGCGACAAGCAACCGCGGCGGGTGATTGTCAGCGCCCTGGCAGGCCAATGTCGGGAACTTGAACTGTTGATCGCCGCCCTGTTCCTGGGCAGTGAACAAACCGGTGTGCGCGTACTGACCGTCGGCCAGCCGTTCGATGAGTTGACGCTGATTTGCGAGCGGATCAAGCCTCAAGCGCTGGTGCTGTTTTCCAATCACGTCCCTGGCGCGGACCTGCCACGACGCTTGAATCGACTGGCGATGAGTCTGGATTGTCCGGTGTTGCTGGCCGGCGATGCATCGGACCTGGCACAGGAAAGCCTGGCCGGATCCTCGATCGGTTGTCTGGGCAGCGAGGGGACCGTCATGCGCCAGCGGCTTAAACAATTCCTGGCGGGTAACCTGGATACCTGAAGTCAGAGATGCAGGGCCGGATGAGTCAACCGATGCTGTTGCAGAATGTACTGGCGCAAGCGTTCGGTTTCGTCGGTGTCACTCTGGCTCAATTGGTAGGCATAGAAACCCTGCTCGGTTTCTTTTTCCAGCGTGCCGCGCAAGGCGATCCGTTCGTAGCCTGACGGGCTGAACCACAAGGCAAAATGTTTCGGCGCCTTGGTCTTGTTGCGAACTTCCAGCAATACGCCCTTGAACGACACTTCGTGCACAAACAGGGTGCCCGGTTGGCCTTTGGCGTTTTCCAGTGCCACCGGTTCATCGAGCACCAATCGCCAAGGGCGGACCAGTGGCCCGTCTTCATAAATGCTCGGCACACCCAGGCGCAGATGCAGCGCATGAAATTCGTCTTCCACCAGGTGCAAGGGGAAGGTCATCTGCTGGTTTTCGAAATTGGCCTGGATGGTGACTTGCTCATGAGCGGCAAGGCGCGTGAGCAAGTCACGGATTTGCGAACCGCCATTGACGAGCAGGCTCGACGTCGCATCCCGCACATTGAGTTGCGGGTTGTGTTGCATGGTCTGGATGAAGTCCAGCTCATCCTGGGTCAGGAGCGCGTCGCGTTGCATGGCAAGCTCGAAAGAAATAGTTACAAAGACATTGGTGATTGTAGTTAATGACAACTAATCCGCAGATTTGTTTGAACCGTTCGTCGCCTTGAGTGCAGCAAGCTCGGCCTGCAGCTCTGCCAGTTGCGCTTCAAGCTGGGCCACCCGCTGCTGCGCCTTGACCTGCACGGTTACGTCCTTCTGCACACCGATGAAATAAACCTGATTGTCATTGGGGTTTACCACCGTCGAAAGGGACAGCTCATTCCAGAACGGTGTGCCGTCCTTGCGGTAGTTGCGCAGAATTTCCCGGCACGAGCCTTCGCTGTTCAAAGCGTCGCGAATCTTCGGCAACGCATCCTGGTCGCGATCGCCCGATTGCAGGAAGCGGCAATCCTGGTAGAGGATTTCTTCGCTGGTGTACCCGGTCAGGCGTTCGAACGCCGGGTTGACGTAAATCAGGATCTTGTCCTGGTCGCCTTCCTTCTCGGCAATCACGATGCCGTCGTTGGAGGCATTGATGGCCAGCTGCAGCAGTTTTGCGTTGATCATCGGTCAAACCCTTCCTTGTTGGTCGTTCGGGCATTCTAAAAGAACAATGCACAGCGTGCTGTTAATATCCCGGTCTTTTACTTAGCTTCAGGATCAGATTGATGAAAGTCGCCATCATTTCCGGCTCGGTGTACGGCACGGCTGAAGAAGTCGCCCGACATGCCGCCAACCTGTTGAAAGCCGCCGGTTTCGACACATTCCATAACCCGCGCGCCTCTCTGGCCGACGTACAGGCCTACGGCCCCGAAGCCTTTCTGGCCGTGACGTCGACCACAGGCATGGGCGAGTTGCCGGACAACCTTCAGCCGCTGTACTTCGCCATTCGTGACCAGTTGCCCGCGGCCTGGCGTGATTTGCCGGGGGCGGTGATTGGCCTGGGCGATGCGAGCTATGGTGATACGTTCTGTGGCGGTGGCGAGCTGATGCGTGAGTTGTTTGGTGAGCTGGGCATTCGTGAAGTCCTGCCGATGTTGCGCCTGGACGCCAGGGAAAGCGTGACACCGGAAGCGGACGCCGAGCCCTGGCTTGGGCAACTGGTCGAAGCGCTGCGTGGGTAACCCACCGGCCGCGAACCTGTACAACGGTGGCCCGTCAGGGTTCTGACGGGGCGCCTGAACACGTACTGCGCCTTGCTTCTGGCGGCAGTCGCTTGACATGGATCCAATCCTGGTCGTTCGCTGACTCGTTCGGCCATCAAGCTGGCTGCCAACGCAACTACGCGATGTCAAAGGGCTGTCTAGACTCGGTTGTTATTGGAAACACTCCATAATAAAAACCAGAGGTTCCCAGCCGTGAGCGTAGCCCCCATGCAATCCCCCCAGAGTGTCGAAGGCCTGGTCAGCGCCGCCGAATGGCGAGCTCGTGTCGACCTCGCTGCCTGCTATCGCCTGGTGGCCCAGCATGGCTGGGATGATCTGATTTTCACGCATATCTCCGCCAAGGTGCCGGGCACCGAAGACTTCCTGATCAACCCGTACGGGCTGATGTTTCACGAAATCACCGCGTCCAATCTGGTCAAGGTCGACCAGGCCGGCAACAAGCTGATGGACAGTCCCTACGAGATCAATCCGGCCGGCTACACCATTCACAGCGCGGTGCATGAAGTCCGTCACGATGTTGCCTGCGTACTGCACACTCACACCGCGTCCGGTGTCGCGGTGTCGGCACAGAAACAAGGCGTGCTGCCTATCAGCCAGCAGTCGCTGTTCGTTCTCTCCAGCCTGGCGTATCACCCCTACGAAGGCGTTGCGCTCAACCCTGAAGAGAAAGCGCGACTGCAGGCCGACCTCGGGGAAAGCAGTTTCATGATGCTGCACAACCACGGCCTGCTGACCTGCGGCAGCACCATCGCCGATACATTCCTGATGATGTTCATCTTCCAGCGCGCCTGCGACATCCAGGTCATGGCGCAGACCGGTGGCGCCGAACTGATCGCCATCGAGCCACAGATACTGGCGGGTGCCAGGGCGATGGTCGCCGGCGTTACCAAAAGTGCTCAAGGCATGGGGGGCGCGTTGGCCTGGCCGGCGCTGCTGCGCAAACTCGATAAACTGGATCCGGGGTACAAACTCTAATGGCACTCGCAGAGATTCCCCTGTGTGTCTGGCGCAAACGCAGCCAGAGCTTCGTGTTCCGCGGCCAGACCATCCGTTTTTGGACGGCGGGGCAGGGTGAGCCATTGTTGCTTATCCATGGCTTTCCGAGTGCCAGTTGGGACTGGCATTACCTGTGGCAGCCGCTGACACAACGCTATCGCGTCATCGCCTGCGACATGCTCGGCTTCGGCGACTCGGCCAAGCCGGTGAATCATGAATACAGCTTGCTGGAGCAGGCCGATCTGCAACAGGCGCTGCTCGATCACTTGAACGTCAAGCAGCCGGTACACCTGCTGGCCCACGACTACGGTGACAGCGTGGCCCAGGAACTGTTGGCCCGGCACTGCGAATCGCAGATCCAGATTGCCAGTTGCGTCTTTCTCAATGGCGGGCTGTTTCCGGAAACCCACCGCCCGGTGCTGATGCAAAAGCTGTTGCTCAGTCCGTTGGGCTGGATGATCGGCCGCGCATTCAGTCGCGATGGGCTGGTGAAGAGTTTCCGTCAGATCTTCGGCCCGCACACCCGTCCCAGCGAAAGCGAGATGGATGATTTTTGGAGCCTGATCGAAAGTAATCATGGCCCTCGGGTCATGCATAAATTGATCAGCTACATTCCCGAGAGGCGAGTCCAGCGGGACCGTTGGGTCGGCGCGATGCAGCGCGGTGAAGTGCCGCTGCGGGTCATTGATGGCGAGGTCGACCCGATCTCCGGTGCACATATGGTTGCGCGGTATCGGGAGCTGATCCCCGATCCGGACGTGGTGCTCTTGAACGACATCGGCCATTACCCGCAGATCGAAGCGCCCTGCCAGGTGCTCAAGCACTACCTGGCCTTCCGCGATCATTTGATGTTGCCGCCACTTAAAGTGGCCTGCTCCTGAGGGCAGGGGGACTCATCATCCCCCAGCCTTATCGCGCACCATTCAGACGCCCCCCTGTTCATTGTGAGCCGCAGCGCCCTGCCTGAAACTCAAAGGCAATGTCCCTGGCCTGCTGGAGTTCCTCATGAGTGAGACTGTGCGTTTCGAAGATAAAGTCGTGATCATCACCGGTGCGGGGGGCGGTCTGGGACGGGCGCACGCACTGTTGTTCGCCAAACAGGGTGCCAAAGTTCTGGTCAACGATCTCGGTGGTTCGGCCCAGGGCGAAGGGGCCAATGCGTCGGCGGCCGACCGCGTGGTGGCGGAAATCCGTGAGGCAGGCGGCACCGCCGTGGCCAACCACGACTCGGTCACCGACGGCGACAAACTCGTTCAACATGCCCTCGACGCGTTCGGTCGCGTCGATGTGGTGGTCAACAACGCCGGGATCCTGCGTGACAAGACCTTCCACAAAATGGAAGACGCGGATTGGGACCTGGTTTATCGCGTCCACGTCGAAGGTGCCTACAAGGTCACCCGCGCCGCCTGGCCGCACATGCGCGAGCAGAATTACGGCCGCGTGATCTTCACCGCATCCACCTCGGGTATCTACGGCAACTTCGGCCAGTCCAACTACGGCATGGCCAAGCTCGGCCTGTATGGCCTGACGCGTACGCTGGCCATCGAAGGCCGCAAGAACAACATCCTGGTCAACGCCATCGCCCCCACCGGCGGCACCCGCATGACCGAGGGCCTGATTCCGCCGCAAGTGTTCGAACAACTCAAACCGGAACTGGTCAGCCCGTTGGTGGTGTACCTGGCCAGCGAAAACTGCCAGGAAACCTCCGGCCTGTTCGAAGTCGGCGGCGGCTGGATGGGCAAGGTGCGTTGGGAACGCAGTCTCGGCGCCGGGTTCGATCCACGGGTGGGCTTCTCCCCGGAGGACGTCGCGGCGCACTGGCAGCAGATCTGCGATTTCGAAGGCGCGGCGCACCCGAAGGACAATATCGAAGCGCTGAAGGAAATGATGGGGAATCTACAGAAACATTCGCTCTGATCGAACGCGACATGGCAGGCACTGCCGTCCTTGCAATTCGTCCTCTTCTCTCGATATCCCCCCGCCCAAAAAAAAGGCCGCTGCAAACGCAGCGGCCAAGGTAAGACGTTGGATCCAGGAGCTACAAATCAACGTCGGTGTACACGGGGTGATGACTCGATACCTCGAATCATCTGAAATCTGTCGCGAACCGTGCGGGTGATCAAGCCTCGTCGCGAGGGCTTTGGGCTGTTTCCCGAGAAAGCCCGGCAAGAATAAGTCTTTGTCGACACAGGAAAAATACCGATTCGCGACATGCACTGTTACGGAGCACGCAACAGTTGGATGGGCTGTCGCGTGCATTCTGTATAGCAGAGTTTCGGCAATTGCCACGGCTGCTCATGCAAGGCGTTGATAGTTCGCCATCCAACTCATCCATGCCCCGCGCAATCCCACGATCTGCTTGATCAGTCACCCTTTTGAGGTACACCGCGAATACCTCCTTGGTGCGCTTATCGCCTCCGGCGAGCGGCAGTAGGGTGGAGCCTTCTGTCACTCACCGGGGAAGACGCATGACAAGAACAACAACGCGCGCCATCTTCACACCGCAAGCGCTGGCCACCGCGCTTGCCTTGGGTTGCTGTGCCCAGGCTCAGGCCATCTCATTCAACATCGGCGAGATCGAAGGCAACTTCGATTCGTCCCTGTCCGTGGGCGCCAGTTGGGGCATGCGCGATGCCGACGACGCGCTGGTGGGCACGGTCAATGGAGGTTCCGGCCAGTCCTCGACGGGCGATGACGGGCGCCTGAATTTCAGGAAGGGCGAGACCTTCTCGAAGATCTTCAAGGGCCTGCATGACCTGGAACTGAAGTACGGCGATACCGGCGCATTCGTGCGCGGCAAGTATTGGTACGACTTCGAGTTGAAGGACGAGGACCGCGAGTTCAAACCCATCAGCGACAAGGGGCGCAAGGAGGGCGCCAAGTCTTCGGGCGGGGAAATCCTCGATGCGTTCGTCTATCACAACTATGCCATTGCCGATCTGCCGGGCTCCGTGCGCGCGGGCAAGCAAGTGGTCAGTTGGGGAGAAAGTACCTTCATCGGCAACTCGATCAATAGCATCAACCCCGTCGACGTCTCCGCGTTTCGCCGCCCGGGTTCGGAAATCAAGGAAGGCCTGATTCCGGTCAACATGCTCTACCTCTCCCAGGGGCTGACCGACAAATTGACGATGGAGGCGTTCTATCAGCTGGAATGGGACCAGACCGTTCTGGATAACTGCGGCACCTTCTTCGGCAACGACGTGGCGGCAGATGGCTGCAACAAGAACTACACCGTGGCCAGTCCGGCGATTGCGCCGTTGCAGCCGATCGCCGCTGCGTTCGGCCAGGGGTTCGAAGTCGGCAAGGAGGGTGTGATCGTGCAGCGCGCCAGTGACCGGGATGCCCGGGACTCCGGGCAGTGGGGCACGGCGTTGCGCTGGCTCGGCGACGATACCGAATACGGCCTGTACTTCATGAACTACCACAGTCGCACGCCGACGGTGGGCACCATCACCGCCGGGGCGAGCACCCTGGCGAGCATTCCGGGGATCGTTGCCGCCGCCAACCGGGTTGCGCCCGGCACCGGTTCGGCCCTGGCGCAAAGTGTGATGCTCGGTCGTGGCCAGTACTTCCTTGAATACCCGGAGGACATTCGCCTGTACGGCGCAAGCTTCTCCACGACCTTGCCCACCGGTACGGCGTGGACCGGCGAGATCAGCTATCGCCCCAACCTGCCGGTGCAGGTCAATACCAATGACCTGACCCTGGCCTTGCTCAACCCTATCGCCGGTGGTGCGGCATCCCCCATCACCACCACACCCGGTGCCGACAACAAGGGCTATCGGCGCAAGGAAGTGACGCAGGTCCAGAGCACCCTGACGCACTTCATCGATCAGGTGATGGGCGCCGATCGCCTGACCCTGGTGGGCGAAGCGGCCGTGGTACATGTCGGTGGCCTGGAACCTCGCAGCAAGCTGCGCTATGGCCGCGACTCGGTGTATGGGCAATATGGGTTCAATGGAGACACCGACGGCTTCGTGACGTCGACTTCGTGGGGTTATCGCGCCCGGGCGATCCTCGATTACAACAACCTCATCGCCGGCATCAACTTCAGGCCCAACCTGTCGTGGTCCCAGGACGTCTCCGGCTACGGGCCCAACGGGCTGTTCAACGAAGGCGCCAAGGCCGTCAGCCTCGGCGTCGATGCGGACTACCGCAACACCTACACCGCAAGCCTCAGTTACACCGACTTCTTCGGTGGCGATTACAACGTGCTCACAGACCGCGACTTCGTGGCGCTGAGCTTTGGCGTGAACTTCTGATCTGGCTGAAAAGGATGATTTGCATGCACAAGTTGATTCTGCAATGTGGTGTTCTGGCCCTGGGGCTGTTGGCCGTCAATGTCATGGCCGCGGTGTCGCCGGAGGAAGCCGCCAAGCTTGGCACCAGCCTCACACCGCTGGGCGCGGAGAAGGCCGGTAACGCCGATGGCTCGATTCCGGCCTGGACCGGCGGTATTGCGAAAAACGCCGGTGCGGTGGACAGCAAGGGCTTCCTGGCCGATCCGTTCGCCAACGAAAAGCCGTTGTTCATCATCACGGCGGCGACGGTGGACAAGTACAAGGACAAGCTCTCCGAGGGGCAAGTCGCGATGTTCAAACGTTACCCCGAGACCTACAGGATCCCGGTGTACCCCACTCACCGGACGGCGGCGCTGCCACCGGACATCTACGAGTCGGCCAAACGCAGTGCGCTGAATGTCACGCCGATCAACGACGGCAACGGACTGGCCAATTTCACCGGCAATCGCTACTACGCTTTTCCGATTCCGAAGAACGGGGTCGAGGTGATCTGGAATCACATCACCCGTTATCACGGTGGCAATTTGCGTCGCACCATTACCCAGGCAACGCCGCAATCCAATGGCGACTTCACCGTCATCCGCTTCAAGGATGAAGTGGCCGTGCCATCGCTGTTGGGCGATCTCAAACCTGGCAGTGACGACAACGTGCTCAATTATTTCAAGCAGGAAGTCACAGCCCCGGCGCGGCTGGCAGGGAACGTCCTGCTGGTTCACGAGACCCTCGACCAGGTGCGCGAGCCGCGCAAGGCGTGGATCTACAACGCGGGCCAGCGCCGTGTGCGGCGTGCCCCGCAGGTGGCCTACGACGGCGTGGGCACTTCGTCGGACGGGCTGCGCACCACCGACAACTTCGACATGTTTTCCGGCGCGCCGGACCGCTATGACTGGAAGCTGATCGGCAAGAAGGAAATGTACATCCCCTACAACAGCTACAAACTCGATTCGCCCGACCTCAAGTACACTGATGTCATCAAGGCCGGTCATATCAACCAGGACCTGACGCGCTACGAGTTGCACCGGGTCTGGGAAGTCGTCGCCACGGTCAAGCCCAACGAGCGGCACGTGTATGCCAAGCGCCACATGTATATCGATGAAGATACCTGGCAGGTGGCACTGGCCGACCACTATGACGGCCGTGGCCAGCTCTGGCGCGTGGCCGAAGGTCACGCGCAGTTCTACTACGATCATCAGGTGCCGGCGTATACGGTCGAAGCGCTGTATGACCTGATTGCCGGTCGATACATCGCACTGGGCATGAAGAACGAAGAGAAGCGCAGCTTCGAATTCAACATCGCGGCAAAAGCCGGGGACTACACGCCGGCAGCCCTGCGGGCTACGGGGGTGAGGTAGGTTTCCTACAGCCTCTTACACAAAAAGGTGACTTTACGGTCACCTTTTTTATGGCTGCAAATCAGCGTGCTGAATACTTCTTCAACAAGCGCTCCGCAGGGGGCTAGGGTGGCGCCACAACTATAAAAAGGCGCACCACTATGACTGCCATGACAACCTGTCTGGACCGTCCGGGACTCCTGCCTCGCCTGTCTTCCCTGCACTTGTCGCGCGAGCGTCTTGTCGAGCCTTTGCTGGGCTCCACTGCGCGGGTGAAACTGCTTTGTGCACCTGCCGGCAGCGGCAAGAGCGCACTGCTGACCGAGTGTCTGTTGCGAGCACCGGCACACTGCCGGGTGCATTGGCTGCCGCTGGCGGGGGAGTCGCTCGATCCTGCCGATTTCCGGCAAAGACTGGCGCAGGCATTGGGGGTGGTCTCGTCGAATGAGCAGGCGTTGCTGGAGCATGTGGCTCGCCTGCAGATACAGACCTGGTTGTTCATCGATGATTACTGCCGCGTCCCGAACCCTGAACTCGATCGTCTTCTCGATCGTTTACTGGCCGTCGCCAATCCCTCATTGACCTGGTGGCTGGGTTCGCGTCGACGCCCACCCTGCAATTGGCCGCGACTGTTGCTCGATGATGAGTTGTACGAATGCGATGCGCGCACGCTGGCGTTTACCGAAGCCGACGTCGAGCAGTTGCTCAGTCATGTGGAACCGTCGCGGGTGAGCGGCATGGCCGCAAGAATCATCCGGCGCAGCGGTGGCTGGTGTGCCGGTGTGCGCATTGCCTTGCTCGACGGTTGCCAGTGGGCAGCGGGGCAGGACAGGCAGGAGCGTTCGGCGACGCTGTTCGATTACTTGCAGCATGAACTGTTCAACACCTTGTCGCCGGAGTTGCTCGAAGCCTGGCAGGTGCTGGCGCATTTGCCGCGATTCAATGCCGGCCTGTGCGAACACCTGTTCGGCGCCGGCGAGGGCGCGCAATGGTTGCAGGCCTTGCAGGACATGGGGTGTTTCATCGAGCCCTGGGAAGACTCCACTGAATGGCTGCGGGTCTTTGCGCCGCTGGCCCGGGTCATGCGTGATGAACAGGGCTGTGCCGGTCGCTCCTGGCACCGGCGCGCTTGCCAATGGTTTTGTGCTGAAGAGGACTGGCAGGGGGCATTCGAACAGGCCTTCCTGGCCCAGGAGGCCGAGGTTGCTGTGAGCCTGTTGCAACACTTCAATTTCGAGCATTTGTTCCGGCGCGAGAATGTGCGCCTGTTGCTCAGCCTGCATGAGCGTCACGGCCAGGAGCTGACCCTCGGTTCGCCGCAACGGGTCGGGCTGATTGCCGCGGCGCTCTTGTTTGCCGGCCGCTTCGAGCAGGCATCGGCGTGCATCGACCAAATGGCGCGATTCGCACCGCAACCGACCGCGACGTTGCAGCGGCAACTGTTGGCACGCTGGCAGGCACAGCAAGGCTGGTTGCTGCATTTGCAGGGACGCACACAGGCGGCTCACGGGCATTTTCTCGAGGCATTGGCCGAGCTGGACGCGGATGCCTGGCCTGCACGGTTATTGTGCCTGTCGGGGTTGACCCAGCAGGCACTGCTCATCGGCGGTCTCGATGCCGCGCAGGCCTGGAATCGTGAAGCGCTTTGCCTGGCGCGGGCACAAGGTTCGTTGCTGTTCGAAGGCTTGCTTGAGCTGGATCATGCGCAGTTGCTGGAGCTGCGAGGCGCTCCCCGGCGGGCTGACCAATTGTTGGCCGACGTTCAGGCGTTGCTGAGTCGACAAGCCGACCGGCCGACCCCTTTGCTGGGACGGATTGCCTTGCGGCGCGGACGCCTGGCGCTCTGGCAGGGGCAGGACGAGTTGGCTGCGCAGTGGTTTCATCGCGGGCTTGAGGACTGCCTGCACGGTCAGGACAAACGCGCGCTGTACGGCTTCCTCGGGCAAGCCCAGGTTGCGGCCAATCGACACGATTACGCCCAGGCGTTCGACCGCTTGCGCGAGGCCGAGCGACTGATGCAACAACGGCAGATTCCCGACACGGTGTATCGCAGTGTGTTGCTTCAGGTCAGCAGTCAGCTGTGGTTGCAGCAAGGTCGACCGCAATTGGCCCGTGACACCCTGACGCGCGTCGTACGTCACTACCGGGGACCCAACGCGCGACAGGCACCGCCGGCCACGATGGCGCTGATTGCCCGGGTCGAGTACTTGCTGGTGCTCGCCGAGACCCGTTTGCAGGTAGCCGAACATCCGCTGGAACGTCTCCAGGCCTTGCTCGATGACGCGCAACGGCACGGTATGCAGGCGTTGGAAACGGAATTGCAGTTGGCCCTCTGCGAAGTGGCGGACCTGCTCGGCGAGCCTGAGCTGGCGTTGTCGGCCCTGCAGGCGGGCCTGGAACTGGTCAGGCGTTGCAACTTGCAACAGCCGTTGTGTGAGCTGCGGCTGCGTCAACCGACATTGCTGGGCCGTCTGGGCGTGGAAGGTGACATGCCCGTGCCCCAGCTGGACGCCAGTCCGTTGAGCGGTCGAGAACTGGAAGTCCTCGACCTGATCGCCCAGGGCAACTCCAATCAACAGATCGCCGAGCAGTTGTTCATCTCACTGCATACGGTCAAGACCCACGCGCGACGCATTCACAGCAAGTTGGGCGTCGAGCGCAGGACACAAGCGGTGGCTACCGCCAAGAAATTGGGCTTGATTGCGCAGGGTTAAGCGTCAGCGGTGGCCGCAGCGTGGCCCATTCGCCAACTCACCGCGTGACTGGCCGCCAACAGGCGTTGGGCGGCCGGGCCGTTTTCATCGGCATGGAACAGCGACGTCGGCCCCACCACGGTCAAGACGGCCACGACATTCCCCAGCGCGTTGAACACCGGCGCCGACAAGGCATCCACACCCGGCATCAGCAGGCCATGCACATGGTGCAGGCCGCGCACGCGGATCTGCTCGCACAGGGTGGCGTAGGCCTGATCGTCCGCCAGCGGGTGGACAGCCTGGGTCCGTAGTTCCTGTTCACGCAACTCCAGGGTTTCACGCTTGGGCAGATAGGCGCCAAACACCAGGCCTGTCGACGAGCTGAGCAAAGGCAGCACCGAGCCTAATTGGGTCACCACCGTCACCGCGCGTACCGCCGGTTCGATGTGCACCACGGTGGCGCCCTGGTTGCCCCAAACCGCCAGGAAGCAGGTTTCGTTCAAGTCATCGCGCAATTCGGCCAACGGCAGGGCAGCGACCTTCAGCACGTCCATACTGTTGAGTGCTGCCAATCCCACGCGCAAGGCTTCGCGTCCCAGCCCGTAGTGGTTGGTCGCAGCATTCTGCTCGGCAAAGCCGCTGGCGATCAGCGCCTGCAAATAGCGATGAACCTTGCTCGCCGGCATCTGCACATGCTCGGCCAGGCGTGAAAGTGACGTCGAAGGCGACAGCTCGGCCAGGGCCTTGAGGATGTCGGTACCCACCTCGGCGGAGCGGACTTTCTGTTTGGCGTTGCTGTCGCTGGCGGGTTTTTCCATGGTGGCGCTGTGATCCGCAGGTGAATGGGCGTCTTTATAGCTTGACGGTCATCACCAATCAAATTACGTTATTCGTAATTGAATTACGATAAAAACAACTCCGGCGTGCCAAGCGTTCTGCAGCAGAGCGAAGGGCCACGGCCAACTCCCTGTTCAGGAGGCTCCATGAACCTCGATTCAACGATGCCGGCGCTGGCGTATCAGTCGGGCTTCGGCAACGAATTCAGCAGTGAAGCGTTGCCTGGCGCACTGCCGGTCGGTCAGAACTCGCCGCAAAAAGCGCCCTATGGGCTGTACACCGAACTGTTTTCCGGCACTGCGTTCACCATGGCCCGCAGCGAAGCGCGGCGGACCTGGATGTATCGCATCCAGCCATCGGCCAATCACCCGGCGTTCGTCAAGCTCGACCGGCAACTGGCGGGCGGCCCCTTGGGTGAAGTGACCCCCAATCGCCTGCGCTGGAACCCCCTGGACATTCCCGCCGAACCGACGGATTTCATCGACGGTCTGGTGAGCATGGCCGCCAACTCCGGCGCGGATAAGCCGGCCGGGATCAGTATCTACAACTACCGGGCCAACCGTTCCATGGAGCGGGTGTTTTTCAATGCCGACGGTGAAATGCTGCTGGTGCCGCAGCAGGGGCGTCTGCGTATCGCCACGGAACTGGGCGTAATGGAGCTGGAACCGCTGGAAATCGCCGTGCTGCCTCGCGGCCTGAAGTTCCGTGTCGAGTTGCTCGATCCGCAAGCCCGCGGCTACATTGCCGAGAACCATGGCGCGCCACTGCGGCTGCCGGATCTTGGGCCCATCGGTAGCAACGGCCTGGCCAACCCGCGGGATTTCCTGACCCCGGTTGCGCATTACGAACACCTCGCGCAACCGACCACCCTGGTGCAGAAATTCCTCGGCCAGTTGTGGGGCACCGAGCTCGATCATTCGCCGCTCAACGTGGTCGCCTGGCATGGCAACAATGTGCCGTACAAATATGACCTGCGCCGTTTCAACACCATCGGCACGGTCAGCTTCGATCATCCGGATCCGTCGATTTTCACCGTGCTGACGTCGCCGACCAGTGTCCACGGTCTGGCCAACCTCGATTTCGTGATTTTCCCGCCACGCTGGATGGTCGCCGAGAAAACCTTCCGTCCGCCGTGGTTCCACCGCAACCTGATGAACGAATTCATGGGCTTGATCCAGGGTGAATACGACGCCAAGGCCGAAGGGTTCGTACCCGGTGGCGCGTCGTTGCACAGCTGCATGAGCGCCCATGGCCCGGATGGCGAAACCTGCACCAGGGCCATCAATGTCGATCTCAAACCGGCAAAGATCGACAACACCATGGCCTTCATGTTCGAGACCAGCCAGGTGCTGCGTCCGAGCCGCTTCGCCCTCGATTGTCCGCAACTGCAAACAAACTACGATGCTTGCTGGGCCACGCTGCCCGTCACTTTCGACCCGACCCGGAGATAACCCATGACGCAGACTTCCATCACTCGCAGTTGGGTTGCTTCGGCCAACGGCCATGCGGATTTCCCCCTGCAGAACCTGCCGCTGGGCGTGTTCAGCATCAAGGGCTCGGCACCGCGCAGTGGCGTGGCCATCGGTGAGCATATTTTCGATCTGGAGGCCGCACTCGATGCCGGCCTGTTCGACGGTGAGGCAAAAACCGCTGTCCAGGCCAGCCTTGGCGGACAGTTGAACGCGTTCTTCGCCCTGGGCCGCCCGGCACGCGTGGCGTTGCGTGAGCGCTTGCTGGAACTGCTGAGCGAGGGCAGCACCCTGCACGGTAAGATCGAAGCCCAAGGCGCAAAACTGCTGCCGCTGGCCGCCGATTGCGACATGCACCTGCCGGCGAAAATCGGTGACTACACCGACTTCTACGTCGGTATCGAGCATGCGCAGAACGTCGGCAAGCTGTTCCGTCCCGACAACCCGTTGCTGCCGAACTACAAGTACGTGCCCATCGGTTACCACGGCCGCGCCTCGACCATTCGCCCATCGGGCACCGACGTGCGTCGGCCCAAAGGCCAGACCTTGCCGGCCGGCCAGAGCGAACCGACCTTTGGTCCATGCGCGCGCCTGGATTACGAACTGGAGCTGGGCATCTGGATTGGCCAGGGCAACGACATGGGCGACAGCATCGCTATCGCTGACGCCGCCAATCACATCGCCGGTTTCTGCCTGCTCAACGACTGGTCGGCGCGGGATATCCAGGCCTGGGAATACCAGCCGCTGGGACCGTTCCTGTCAAAAAGCTTCATCACCAGCATTTCGCCCTGGGTCGTGACCGCCGAAGCGCTGGAGCCGTTCCGACGCGCCCAGTCGGCGCGTCCCGAAGGTGATCCGCAGCCGCTGCCTTACCTGTTCGACGAGCACGATCAGGCCGCGGGCGGTTTCGACATCGAGCTGGAAGTCCTGTTGCTGACCGAAAGCATGCGCAAACAGAACCTGCCGGCCCACCGCCTGACCTTGAGTAACACCCGGCACATGTACTGGACCGTGGCGCAGATGGTTGCGCACCACAGTGTGAACGGCTGCCAGTTGCAGGCCGGCGACCTGTTCGGTTCGGGCACCTTGTCGGGGCCGGAAAATGGCCAGTTCGGCAGCCTGCTGGAAATCACCGAAGGCGGCAAGAAACCGGTCGAGCTGGCGTCGGGCGAGGTGCGCAGGTTCCTTGAGGACGGCGACGAAATCATCCTGCGTGGTCGTTGCAGCCGCGAAGGCTTTGCCTCCATCGGCTTCGGCGAATGCCGTGGCAAAGTGCTGCCGGCGCGCTGACAGGAGCGGGTCATGGAACTCTATACCTACTACCGTTCGACGTCGTCCTATCGGGTACGCATCGCCCTGGCGTTGAAAGGTCTGGATTACCAGGCGTTGCCGATCAACCTGATCGCGCCTGCCGGTGGCGAGCATCGCCAGGCGCCGTACCTAGGCATCAATCCGCAAGGCCGCGTGCCGGCCTTGCGCACTGACGACGGCGAGTTGTTGATCCAGTCGCCGGCGATCATCGAATACCTGGAGGAACGTTATCCACAGGCGCCGCTGTTGTCCAAAGACCTCGCCGCCCGCGCCCGCGAGCGCGGTGTGGCGGCGTTGATCGGCTGCGACGTGCATCCTTTGCACAACGTCAGCGTGCTCAATCGGCTACGGCAACTGGGGCATGACGAGACGCAGGTCGTCGAGTGGATCGGCCACTGGATCAGCCAGGGGCTGGCGGCCGTCGAGCAGTTGATCGGTGATGAGGGTTACTGTTTCGGCCAGCAGCCGGGGTTGGCGGATGCGTACCTGATTCCACAACTCTACGCGGCCGAGCGCTTCAATGTTTCCCTCGAAGCCTGGCCGCGGATTCGCCGTGTGGCGGCGCTGGCAGCCACGCATCCGGCATTTATCAAGGCACATCCGGCGAATCAACCGGACACCCCCTGATACCCGCTGCTTTCCCTTTTGTAGGAGCCGGGCTTGCCGGCGAACAACGATAACGCGGTGCGACAGGTACACCGCGGCGTCTGGTTCGGTGTAGGAGCCAGGCTTGCCGGCGAAGAACGATAACGCGGTGCAGCAGATACTCCGCGGCGTCTGGTTCGGTGTAGGAGCCAGGCTTGCCGGCGAAGAACGATAACGCGGTGCAACAGATACACCGCAGCGTCTGGTTCGGTGTAGGAGCCAGGCTTGCCGGCGAAGAACGATAACGCGGTGTAGCAGATACTCCGCGGCGTCTGGTTCGGTGTAGGAGCCAGGCTTGCCGGCGAAGAACGATAACGCGGTGCGACAGGTACATCGCAGCGTCTGGTTCGCGGGCAAGCCTCGCTCCTACAGGCGAAGAACGATAACGCGGTGCAGCAGATACTCCGCGGCGTCCGGTTCGCGGGCGAGCCTCGCTCCTACAGGCGAACAACGATAACGCGGTGCGACAGGTACATCGCAGCGTCTGGTTCGGTGTATGAGCCAGGCTTGCCGGCGAACAACGATAACGCGGTGCAGCAGATACACCGTAGCGTCTGGTTCGCGGGCGAGCCTCGCTCCTACAGGCGAACAACGATAACGCGGCGCAACAGGTATGCCGCGGCGTCCGGTTCGCGGGCAAGCCTCGCTCCTACAGGCGAACAACGATAATGCGGTGCAACAGATACACCGCAGCGTCTGGTTCGCGGGCAAATCGGATCGCCGCACCGCTCGCTCCTGCAAGGGGATGGGTCAGTGAACGATGGCGTTGGGTGGCAAGTGCCCCAGCCGCTCGGTCAGGCGAATCCGCTGGATCGGATCGTCGCTGAGCAGCAGGGCATGTTCCAGGTCGAAACGCTCGGCGTTGGGGCACTCCAGGCGCTGGTACAGGCTGGCCCGGGCCAGGTAGTCGGCGGCGGTGCCGTTGCCCAGTTCCAGTACCCGTTCGGCGTCGATCAGGGCGGCGATGTAATCGTCGTGGGACAGGTGCAACTGACGCAGGTTACGTGACAGGCGTTGCAGCATTTGCACAGGCTCGGCCGTGGTCAGGTGTTCGGCACTGAGCTGCATGTTCGGGCCGTATTGGCGCTGCAGCAGTTCCCGGCAATCGTTGGGGTAAAGTCGACGGCCGCCGCAGGGGTCGAGCAAATGATCGGCTCCCGGTACGCGCAGCAGGAAATGGCCGGGGAAGTTGACGCCGACCAGGGGAATCTCCAGGCCTCTGGCCAACTCCAGTGCAATAAGGCCCAGGGCCAGGGGTTGTCCACGGCGCCGCTCCAGCACTCGATTGAGCAATGCCGCCTGCGGTCGCAAGGGGGTGAAGTCGTCCTGGGCGAACCCCAGGTCATTCATGCGCCGCAGCAACGGTTGCGCCAGTTCGCTCACCGGCAACATGGGCAGGCTGGCGCTGATCCGCTGTTGCAGCGCCTTGAAGTTCTCCAGCAATGCTTCGGGGTTGACCTCGCTGTCGTGTTCGCTGCAAATCCATAGCGCCGCCTCGAACAGCGCGGGCGGGGAACGTTGCAGACAAGCGAAAAACGACTGACGCGGGGTCATCGGAATCTCCGGGCAATGCCTCGTTTTAGCCTCGTCTGTGCCATTCGTCCAGTGCCCTGCCAAAGGCACTCGGGGTTATTTCCGAATACCTGAATGGCCGCTTTGCTTATTCCCGTGCGCTTCTGCAATTTTTGTGCGCAAGCCTATACTGGCGACTACAAGACGTGATTCGGGAGCCTTACGATGTTCGCTCTCATGCAAAGCACTCGCCTTGAATCGCTGCATCTGAGCGTCGACCCGGCCACCGGGTTGAAGGCGGTCATTGCCATTCATAACAGTCGCCTGGGGCCTGCCTTGGGGGGCTGTCGTTACCTTGCCTATCCCAGCGACGAGTCCGCGGTCGAGGATGCCGTACGCCTTGCCCAGGGCATGAGCTACAAGGCCGCGCTGGCGGGGCTGGCCCAGGGGGGCGGGGTGGCGGTGATTGTCCGCCCGGCACACGTGGCCGATCGCGCCGCGCTTTTCGAAGCCTTCGGGCGCTGCATCAATCAACTGGATGGCCGCTACATCACCGCCATCGACAGCGGCACCTCGGTGGCGGACATGGACTGCATCGCCCAGCAGACCCAGCACGTGACCAGCACCACCTCGGCCGGCGATCCTGCGCCCCATGCGGCGATGGGCGTGTTCACCGGCATTCGCGCCACGGCCATGGCGCGGTTGGGCAGTGACAACCTCGAAGGCTTGCGCGTGGCCATTCAGGGCCTGGGCAACGTGGGCTTTGCGCTGGCGGAACAATTGCACGCCGCCGGCGCCGAGCTACTGGTCAGCGATATCGATCACGGCAAGGTACAGTTGGCCATGGAGCAGTTGGGCGCGCACCCGATTGCCAACGATGCGTTGCTCAGCACGCCTTGCGATATCCTGGCGCCGTGCGGCCTGGGAGGTGTGCTCAACAGCCACAGCGTGACTCAATTGCGCTGTTCGGCAGTGGCAGGTTCGGCGAACAACCAGCTGACGCATCTGGACGTTGCCGATCAACTGGAGCGGCGGGGCATCCTGTATGCACCCGATTACGTGATCAATGCCGGCGGCCTGATCTATGTTTCACTCAAGCACCGGGGTGAGGAGCTGGCGACGATCACCGCGCACCTGTCGAAAATCAGTTCGCGCCTGACGGAAGTCTTCGCCCATGCCCAGGCTGAAAAACGCTCGCCCGCACGGGTGGCGGACGATCTGGCGGAGAAGGTCCTGTACCGATAGGGTGCGAAAGCAAATTGCAGGCATGAAAAAGGCCCTGAGCCATTTGGCTCAGGGCCTGTTCTATTCCGATGGGCCTATTTTGCTGCTTTTGGGGCCTTGGCTGGCTTGGCCGGGGCAACCGGCTCAACGACCTCGTCTTCGACAAGGGCTGGCGCTGGCGTCGTTTGCGCAACCTCGGCGGGAGCCGCCAGCAACTCGGACAAGGCATCCGGCTGGCTCTTGAAGGCCTTGGCGAACACATCGCGATTCTTCGCCATGTAGATGCCGGCTTCTTCCACTTGCTGCTCGGTCAGGGACGGAACGGCTTTTTGCAACACTTCAGCCAGCAACTCGGCCAGTTCGAGCATTTTGTCATGACGGTCAGCTTCGGCTTTATCCATGAACAAGCGCTCCAGATCTCGGCTGCTGCGGTATACCACTTCGACGGCCATTCACCACCTCACATGCCTTCACATTGGGTTATCTGTTTCGACTACTGTATCTATATACAGCAAAAGGATAAGCGAATCCCCAAGGTTTGGGTAGTGGCTTTTTAATGTAGTCCGGAATCGGGGTTTGTCAGGTGGGTAGAGGTGTCCCGCATGCGACCAAACGTCACGGAGCGCATTCTGCGACGGCTCGCCATCATGGCGTGGCCTTCTTTCTGCATACAGAACAACCGTCACGTCCAATCCGCATTATCCGGTCGAGCCGACCTAAGGAAACATCATCGTGAAAATCAACTGGGCCGAAAACCTGCGGCAGAACGTGCATGAACTGGCGGAGTCCCTGGGCAACCTGTTCGTCGAGACCTTTCACTACCTGGCCCTGTTCGCCATCGGTGCCGTGACCGCATGGGCGGCAGTCATGGAATTTCTCGGGATGATCGAGCAGGGGCACATCAAGATCGATGACATCCTGCTGCTGTTCATTTACCTGGAATTGGGGGCGATGGTCGGGATTTACTTCAAGACCAACCACATGCCGGTGCGTTTCCTGATCTACGTCGCGATCACTGCGCTGACACGCCTGCTGATCTCCAACGTGTCGCACCACAATCCGCCGGACCTGGGCATCATCTACCTGTGCGGCGGGATTCTGCTGCTGGCGTTCGCGATTCTGGTGGTGCGCTATGCGTCGTCGCAATTTCCATCGGTGAAGATCGAAAACCCGCATCGCAAGACCGGGGTGGGCTCCGGCGAACACCCGGAAGTCGAGAAGGGCGAACTTTAAAGCCTGATGGCGGGACGATGGCGGTTTTTGATCCGGGATGCCGGCACGGGCAATTGGCTGCCGTCGGTCATGGCTTCAAGGACCGCCACCGCACTTCGGCCCTGTTCGATGGCAATGCCGAACTGAATGCTTTGCACCAGACGCTTGAGGCGCTCGGGGTTATTGCGTTGCTCGGCGCTGATCATGCGTTTGGCGACGATGTGGCCGCAATCCGACAGGGTCAGCATGATGCTGCCGTCCAGTCCCTGAATGCTCAGGTTGATCTGATAATCCGCTGCAAAGGCGTCGGTAATGAGCTGAAACGGGTTGTCCATGATGCGTCACCGCCTGATTGAACGTGCAGTTGTTGACCGGTCGGTGACGGGATTAGTTCGCGACACCAGACCATCGGCCATTCCGTGGCCTCGTCGTCACTTCGATTTCATTCAGGGATTTAGCAAGGCGCATGCCGGAAAGATTGTCCGACAATGTCGGGGCGAGGTTGCTGGAGAAAACGCGTAGTACCCGGTGATTTGCGGTGTTCAGGCGTTTTTCGCGAGCGTGCTCGCTCCTACAGGGGGCGGTCCGATTCAGGGCAGTTTTGTGTAGCGTGCCTCCAAAGCGATCAGCATTCCACCCAGCTGACGGCCAGGCCGCCCCGTGACGTTTCCTTGTACTTGTCGTGCATGTCGGCACCGGTGTCGCGCATGGTGCGGATCACCCTGTCGAGGGAGATGAAATGCTTGCCGTCGCCGCGCAGCGCCATCTGCGTCGCGTTGATCGCCTTCACGGCGGCAATCGCATTGCGCTCGATGCAGGGCACTTGCACCAGCCCGCCCACCGGGTCGCAAGTCAGGCCAAGGTTGTGCTCAAGGCCGATTTCCGCCGCGTTCTCCAGCTGTTCCGGCGTGGCGCCCAATACCTCCGCCAGACCGGCAGCCGCCATGGCGCATGCCGAACCGACCTCGCCCTGACAACCGACCTCGGCTCCGGAGATCGAGGCGTTCTTCTTGCAGAGGATGCCCACGGCTGCCGCGCCCAGGAAGAAGTCGACCACATCCTCATCCGACGCGTCCGGATTGAACTTCATGTAGTAGTGCAATACCGCCGGAATGATGCCGGCCGCGCCGTTGGTCGGGGCCGTGACCATGCGCCCGCCGGCCGCATTTTCTTCGTTGACGGCAAGGGCAAACAGGTTGACCCATTCCATGGCCGAGAGGGTCGAGGTGATGACATTCGGCTTGCCGATTTCCAGCAGATTGCGGTGCAGTTTCGGAGCACGACGCGCCACGTTCAGACCACCCGGCAAAATCCCTTCGTGCTGCAGGCCGTGCTCGACGCACTCGCGCATGACCGACCAGATATGCAGCAGCCCCTCGTGGATTTGTGCGTCGCTGCGCCAGACCCGCTCGTTGGCCATCATCAGTTCGCTGACCCGCAGGCCGTGCTGTTTGCACAGTGAAAGCAACTCGACGGCACTGGAAAAATCGTAGGGCAGCACCACATCGCCGGCGGGCGCGGCACCGGACGCGACTTCACTCGCTTCGAGGATGAAGCCGCCACCGATGGAGTAGTAGGTTTGCTCGAACAGCTCACCGGTTTGGCCATAGGCCGCCAGGGACATGGCGTTGGGGTGGTAAGGCAGGTTTTCTTCGAGCAGCAGCAAGTCTTGGGACCAGTCGAAGGCAATGGTCACCTGGCCGGCCAGCGACAGTTCGGCGGTTTCGCGCAGCCGCTGGATGCGGCTGTCGATGGTCGTGGGGTCGACACGATCCGGCCATTCGCCCATCAAGCCCATGACACAGGCCCGGTCGGTGGCATGGCCGACGCCGGTCGCCGAAAGCGAGCCATAGAGGCGAATTTCCACTCGCTTCACGTCATGGACGTATCCCTGATCGACCAGCGCCTGAGCGAACGTCGCGGCCGCACGCATCGGACCGACGGTATGGGAGCTGGATGGGCCGATACCGACTTTGAAGAGATCGAAAACACTGATAGCCATGCTAAAGCCTATTCCTGCAATGGAAGATCAATCGCCGCCATTTTTGTAGGACAAGCGCACTTTCAGCGATACTGCCTCTCTGCGTCCAACGTGACCAACGAAACTTCCTAAGACAGCCTTTAGCAGGACTAAACGATGAGCCGGCAATTGCACGCCCAGACATACGTATGGCTACAGGTGTTTTCCTGCGCCGCCCGGCACTTGTCGTTCACCCGTTGTGCCGAGGAACTGCACATCACGCCGGGGGCGGTCAGCCAGCAGATACGCCAATTGGAGGAGCGCCTGGGGTTTCGCCTGTTTCACCGCCGCGCGCGTGGCGTGGAGTTGAGCGCGGAAGGCCAGCGGCTGGCTATTACCGTCAACGAGGCCTACGGCAGCATCGATGCGGAGTTGCGCCGACTGGACGCGGGCATGATCAGCGGAACCCTGCGGGTGCGTTCGATTCCATCGTTCCTGAGCAAATGGCTGACGCCCCGCCTGCCGCGCCTGCAGCAGCGCTTTCCGGATATTCAACTGCGTCTGGTGGCCGAGGACAGCAGTGTGCCGTTGCATGAGGGGGACTTCGATTTGGCCATCGATCTGAACGACGGCAGCTACCCCGGATTGTTATCCACAGCCTTGCTCGATGAACAAATCTTTCCGGTCTGCGCGCCGGGCCTGTTGCGCGGCCGCCCGCCGCTGCATGGCCCTGCGGACCTGATGCATTTTCCGTTGCTGCATGACATCACCGCCTGGCGCGGCAGCTACGAATATGCGGAATGGGAATTCTATCTCAACGCCATCGGTTTCGAAGGGGCCGATGTGCGGCGCGGGCACACGTTCAATCGCAATCACCTGACCATCGAGGCGGCCATCGCCGGAATGGGGGTGGCGATTGCGCGGCGAACGCTGCTCAACGATGAGCTGGAACGCGGCGCGTTGATCGTGCCGTTCGGCCTGACAGTGCCCAACCACAAGCGCTACATGTTGCTCTATGCGCCGGGCGCGTTGAGTCATCCCGGCGTGCGCGCGGTGCATGACTGGCTGGTGGAGGAGGCGGGGATTTTTCGCGGGCTTCACCCGCTTGGAGAGCGGCAGGTGTAAAAATTTCGGACAGGTGCCGGGGCGACCCAACTGCCGACCTTAACAGCGCTTTTGCCCGTTGTCCGGCTTTTTTTGCGATTGAAAATTTATCTTTTTTCAGGGGTTGAATTGTTCAGCGTACAGACCGATTGTGTAAGCAAGAGGTCACGGTGATGACGCCCAAGGGCTTAGCTGACCGGCCTCTTGCGAGCTAGCTGAAATAAGGGATGAACTATGCAAATCCAAGTCAATAGCGATAACCATATTCAAAGCAGCATCCGACTGGAGGAGTGGGTACGTACAACCATTGAGAGCACGCTCGAACGTTATGAGGAGGACCTGACCCGCGTCGAGGTTCACTTGCGGGACGAGAACGGCGACAAGCCCGGTCCCCACGATTTTCGCTGCCAGCTGGAAGCGAGGCCAAAAGGCCACCAACCCATTTCCGTGACCCAGAAAGCCGATACGCTGGAACAGGCGATCGAAGGTAGCTGCACCAAACTGGAGCATGCGCTGGAGCACTTGTACGGTAAATTGCGCGGCAAACGCGCCAACGTGGTTCGGCTCGAACGAGGCGAGCACGCCGACAAGCTTCTGGAAGAAGAATTTCTGGAAAACGAACAGGCAGCGATCAACGGCTGATCTGCTGATCATCTAATCCGACCCATGAAAACGGGCCTGCATCGCAGGCCCGTTTTGCGTTTCATGGCCAACGGCCCGGCACCGATATCACCACACCGCAGGTGCGCCCGCTAACCGCAAGCCATCGAATGACGATTGCGTACGCCAATTTTGCGTATGAGAATATTTATCATTAATATTGCGCTTCGCCGGCCGTGGTCGCATCGTCTCGACACTGGCCAGCCCCCCCGACCGCATTTGCGCAGTATCGAATCGATGATCAGCCATCCTCCCGTGCCTTGTGAACTAGAGGCCAGTGAAATAAAGCCTGGTGAAATTCAGCCCCATGAAATCGTGCGCGATGAACCGCGCGGCGATCGTGCGCATTTTCTTCAGGTGTTTCTCTCGCAGCGCTCGCAGATGGAGGCGCTGGTGAGTCGTCGCGTGGGGTGTCGTGCAACGGCAGCGGACCTGGTGCAGGACCTGTTTCTGCGATTCTGGAAGCGGCCGCTGGTTCAGGTCGAGGAACTGAGCACCTACTTGTTGCGGTGTGCTGGCAACATTGCCATCGATCATTTGCGCAGCGAAGGCACCCGGGTCAGGGCCAGCGAAGGCTTGATGGCCGAACCGTCGGACAGCCTGGGTGGCGAGCCGCAAGCGGCGCTGGAGGCGGGCAACGATTTGCGTCATGTCGAGGCGGCGTTACGCGCACTGCCCGAACGCACGCGGCAGATTTTTTTGCTCAATCGCATCCATGGCCGCAAATACGCCGAAATCGCCAAGGCCATGGGGTTGTCCCAAAGTGCCGTGGAAAAACATATGATGCGCGCGCTCGAGGCCTGCAAGGCCAGCCTGCGGGAACCGCAACCGCGAATGCCAGGGAAAGCACCGTGAACAACTTTCGATCCGTCACTCCGACGCCCGCCCAGGAGCAGGCTGCGCTGGCCTGGCTGAGTCTGCTGCACGACCAGCCCAGCAGCGGTGACCAGGCGACGTTCAGCCAGTGGCTGCAGGCCGATCCGGCCCACGCCGAGGCCTACGCCCGTGCGCAAGTCGTGTGGGAAATGAGTGAAGTGCCGGCACGCACCCTGGCCGATGAGGATGCATTGGCCCTGCAGGGTTATCTCAACGCCATGAATCGCTCACGCCGCAACAGTGTTCGACGCGGGTTCGGTGCGTTGGCGATGGCCGCGTGCCTGATGTTGATGATCAGCCTCGGCACCGGTTGGCAGCCATCGCGCTGGATCGATGACCTGGGCGCCGATTATGTCTCGGCACCGGGGGAGATCCGCACCGTCACCCTGGCCGATCGCTCGCAAGTCACCCTGGACGCCGACAGCGCCATCGCCGTGGATTTCAGTCGCGGCGAGCGGCGCGTGCAGGTGCGTCGCGGTGCCGGTTTTTTCAGTGTGACCCACACGGGTGAACCGTTTGTGGTCGAGGCCGAAAGAGGTCAGGCGCGGGTGCTGGGGACGCAGTTCGAGGTGCGACGGCAACCCCAGGGTGCCCAGGTCACAGTTCTGTCCGGGCGAGTCGGCGTGACGGCGGACAAAGAGGGCGAACAGCAAATCCTCACGGCCGGTCAGCAGGTGACCTATGGTGAAGGCGCCGCACAACCCCTGCACCCTGTGGACAGCGAAGCGCAGTTGGCGTGGCGTCAGGGTTGGCTGAATTACTACAAGGCGACGCTGGCCGACGTGGTGCAGGATTTGCGTCGTTATTACCCGGGGCGAATCGTGCTGCTCAATGATGAAATGGCCAATCGGCGAATCAGCGGCAGCTTTCCGAGCAAAGACCCGCAAGCCGTGTTGAATTCGCTGCAAGGGGTGTTGGGGTTTGAGCAGCATCAGGTGTTGGGGCATCTGATCATTCTTCGTTAAGGCCGCTGGCCTCTTCGCGAGCAGGCTCGCTCCCACCTTTGAAATGCGTTCCCCTGTGGGAGCGAGCCTGCTCGCGATGGCGGTAGATCAAGCACCACATTTACCAGGAAAAATTATTTTCAACTTTCTGATGAGGTAAAACCGGAGCCCATCCGTGTAGTGGCTGAAACTGCGATTCATTCGCATCCGCTGCGGTTCTACACAGGTCATGAGTCATGAAGTCCAGGGCAAAATCCGGTTCGGTCAAACAATGGTTGGGTGTTTCTGCGTTGAGTTTTTCGACGCTGGCGTTGCTGCCGCTGAGCGTGTCGATGGCCGCACAGACCAGTAGCCAGCAACAGACGCAATTCAGCTTTTCCATGGCCGCCAAACCGCTGCCCCAGGCCTTGAGCGACTTCAGCCGCATCACCGGCATCAGTGTGGTCTACACCGATGAAGCACCTTACGGCATCACCGCACCGGCCGTCAGTGGCCAGTTGAGTGCCGAGCAGGCCTTGCAGCGGTTGCTCGCCGGTTCAGGCCTCAGCTTCCGGCGCTCCGACGGCCATACGATGGTGCTGGAACCCTTGCCCACCGAAGGCGCCCTGAACCTGGGCGCGACCACCATTACTTCGGTGCTCGATGAGTCCACAAGCTACCAGCCACCGCCCACCAGCTCGGTGATGCGCACCTCGGCGCCGCTTCAGGAAATTCCCCAGACCGTCAACGTGGTCGCCTCCCAGGTCATTCGCGATCAGGCACCGCGCAATCTGGACGATGCCCTGGCGAACGTCAGCAGCATCACCCAGGGCAATACACTGGGCAGCACCCAGGATTCGGTGATGACCCGCGGCTTCGGCGACAACCGCAACGGCTCGATCATGCGCGACGGCATGCCGCTGGTGCAGGGGCGTGGCATGAACGCCACCGTGGACCGGGTCGAAGTGCTCAAGGGACCCGCCTCGTTGCTCTACGGAATTCAGGACCCGGGCGGCGTGGTCAACATGGTCAGCAAGAAACCGGAGCTTGAGCAATACAACGCCATGACCCTGCGTGGATCGACCTACGGTGAGGGCAAGAACGGCAGCGGAGGCACCTTCGACAGTACCGGCGCCCTGGGCACTTCCGGGTTGGCCTATCGCATGGTGCTCGACCATGAGGACGAGGATTACTGGCGCAATTTCGGCGTGCATCGCGAGTCCCTGGTCGCCCCCTCGCTGGCCTGGTTCGGTGAAAGCACCAAGCTGTTGTTCGCCTATGAACACCGTGAATTCCTGACGCCGTTCGATCGCGGCACAGTGATCGACCCGCGAAGCAACCATCCGCTGGACATTCCTCGCGATCGCCGGCTCGACGAGCCTTTCAACAACATGGAAGGACGCTCGGATCTCTATCACTTCGAGGCCGATCACGACCTCAACGACAACTGGAAAGCTCACTTCGGCTATAGCTGGAACCGCGAAACCTACGACGCCAGCCAGGTGCGGGTGACCGCCATCGACACCAAAAAGGGCACCCTGACCCGCAGCATGGACGGCACGCAGAATGCGATCAGCACTGACCGTTTCACCACGGCCAGTCTCGAAGGCAATGTCGTTTTCGGCGGCATGCAGCATGACCTGGTGTTCGGTGTCGATGACGAGTATCGCAAGATCTATCGTGCCGACCTGATTCGGCAAAAGAGCCGGACCACCTTCAGCTACCTGAGCCCGGTCTATGGCCTGGAAGTGCCGGGCTCCACCGTCAGCCCCGCCGATAGCGCGCAGACCGATCTGCTGCGCAGTGATTCGGTGTTCCTGCAGGACTCGATCCACCTCACCGACCAATGGATTCTGGTGGCCGGAGGGCGATTCCAGGAGTACGACCAGTACGCCGGCAAAGGCGTGCCGTTCCAGGCCAATACCGACGGCAACGGGCAGAAGTTCGTGCCACGCGCGGGGCTCGTGTATCGCTACACCGATGAACTGTCCTTTTACGGCAGCTACACCGAATCGTTCAAACCCAACTCCACCATCGCACCGTTGAGTGGCAGCTCCACCGTACTGGACGGCAGCATCGCACCCGAAGAAGCCAAGTCCTGGGAGATCGGCGCCAGGCTCGACATACCGGGTCGCGTGACCGGCAACGTTGCGTTGTACGACATCAAGAAGCGCAACGTACTGGTGGCCAACGCCGAAGGTCCGACCACGATTTACAGCGCCGCCGGCGAGGTACGTTCCCGTGGTCTGGAAGTGGATGTGAGCGGGCAGCTCACCGACCGCTGGAGCATGATCGGCAGCTACGCCTATATCGACGCCGAAGTCACCAAGGACCCGGATTATGAGGGCAACCGATTGCAAAACGTGGCGAAGAACAGTGGCTCGCTGTCGGCGGTCTACGACTTCGGCACGATCGTGGGTGGCGATCAATTGCGCGTCGGCGCAGGCGCGCGGTATGTCGGGGAGCGGGCGGGCAACGCCGTCAACGATTTCGATCTGCCCGGCTACACAGTGGCCGATGCGTTCGCCACCTATGACACCCGGCTCGACGGGCAGAAGGTCAAATTCCAGCTCAACGTGAAGAACCTGTTCGATCGCACGTACTACACCTCGGCGGTGAGCCGGTTCTTTGTGTCGATGGGTGATTCGCGGCAGGTCACCTTGTCCAGCACCCTGGAGTTCTGATGAAAACCTGGAGCCTTTTGTTTTTGCTGGTCAGCGCGATGGTCAATGCGGCGCCGGCACCGGATGCGCGGGTGTATCACCGTGAACAGCAGGTGACGTTGCCGGGGTCGGGCGACAGTTGGGGATTCGTTGCCCTGGACCCGACGCGGCCCTATCTGTTTTTGGCCCGTCGGGAAAACGGCTTGAGCGTGTTCGATGTGAGCCGCCAGCGTCTGATCAAAACCGTCGAGGGCTCCGAAGGTGCCAACGGTGTGGTGTTCGTGCCGCCATTCAACCGGGCATACGTGCTCAATACCGATGGCAGTCTGGGCGTGCTGGAGTTGTCTTCGCTCAAGTTGCTCAAGCGGATTGCGATTGCGCAAAGCAACCTCAACAGCGCGGTTTATGAGCCCGGCACCGGTCAAGTCATCATCGTCAGTGGCCGGCGTGCGGATCGTTCGACACTCTTTGTGTTCGATCCGAAGCAAGAGCGCATCGTTGCTGACCATGAACTGGACGTGAAGAAAATCGACCCGTTGCTGCTCAAGGGTGACGGCAGTTTCTTCCTGCCGATGCGCGATGAAGGCAAGGTTGCCCGATTCTCCGCCCGTACTTTTGCCATCCTCGACACCTGGCAATTCGACGGCTGCCCGCGCCCCAGCGCCCTGGCGCAGGATATCGAGCGCAAGCGCCTGTTCGTGGCCTGTCGCGGGGATGAACCGCGGCTGGTGGTCGCCGACCTTGATACCGGTGCAGTCAAGGCGAGCCTGCCGATCACTCGCGACGTCAACGCCGTGGCCTTCGATGCGGACAACCGGCGGTTGCTGATACCCAGCGGCGTTGACGCCAACCTGACGGTGATCCGCCAACTGGACGCCGACCATTACCAGGTCCAGGCGAGCATCAGCACCTTGCCGATGGCCTACAACATGGCGTTCGATGAAAAGAGTAAAAAGGTCTATCTGCCGGCGATGGACTTCACCCAAGCGGTGACGGTCAAGGGGCAACCCAAGCTTGATCCGGTGTTCCACGCCGATACGTTCAGCGTCACGACACTGGCACCCTAGCGCAGGAACGCCGCTCGATATTCCCCCGGCGTTGCGCCCTGGGTTTGCCGAAACCGGTTGGTAAAGTGGCTGGCGCTGGCAAACCCGCAGGCCAATGCAATCTCGCCCAAGGGTTGAGAAGTCGAGCGCAGCAACGTCTGCGCCAGGCACAGGCGCCGCGCCAGAACGTACTGATGGGGCGGCAGGCCGAAGCTTTCGCGGAACATCCGCGCGAAGTGGTATTCCGACAGCGTGCACAGCGCTGCCAATTGTCCCAGGCTGATGGCTTCGGCCAACTGGCTGTCGATGTACTCGACCAGCATCCGCCGTTGATGGGCCGCCAGCCCGCCCTTGAGGCGCAGGTCCGGGCGAGTGCTGACCTGGCTGAGCAGGGCATGGCTGAGCATCTCGTGGGCCAGGCTGCTGGTAAGCAGGCGCTCACCGGGCTCATCCCAGTTGAGGCGGATCAACTGTCGAAAACGCAACGCCTGTTGCGGATCATCCAGGAAGGTTTGCTCGCGCAGTTGCAATTCCCGTGGTTCGCGATCAAGCAGCGTGACGCAGCCAAGGGCAAATTGTTCGGGGCTGAAATACAGGTGAGCCAGGCGAATGTCACCGTTGATCACCCAGCCGGACTGGTGATCGGCAGGCAGGATGCACAGTTTGTCCGGCCCGCCCTTGGTGCCGGGCTGGTCGCGACGAAAGGTGCCGGTGCCGCCGGCGATGTAGCACGACAGCGTGTGATGGCTGGGGGCTTCGTAATCCTGGGCATCGTGATGGTTGCTCCACAGGGCCGCAGCCAGGCCGTCACCGAGCTCGGCGCTGTGCTCCAGGCGAGCATTGGGCGAGCGGTTGAGGGCTTGAAAAACCTGTAGTGAATCCAGTGCGGCCATGTGCGATTTTCTCCAACGCCTTGCATCCTACTCCGTAGCCGTTCACCTGCCATCCTGGCATGCGACAAAAGCGCAAGTTTATGCAAGTGCGCCAAGGCTCTGCGCGGGACAATCGGCTCCTGTCGAGGAGTCTTTGCCATGAACCTTTTTCTGTACCTGCTGACCGTTCTGATCTGGGGCACCACCTGGATTGCCTTGAAATGGCAATTGGGCGTGGTGGCGATTCCCGTGTCGATTGTCTATCGCTTCGGCCTTGCCGCACTGGTGCTGTTCGCCCTGTTGCTGGTCAGCCGACGCCTGCAAACGATGAACCGGCGCGGGCATCTGATCTGCCTGGCGCAGGGCTTGTGCCTGTTCTGTGTCAATTTCATGTGTTTCCTGACCGCCAGCCAGTGGATTCCCAGCGGTCTGGTGGCCGTGGTGTTTTCCACCGCGACCCTGTGGAACGCCCTGAATGCGCGAGTGTTCTTCGGCCAGAAAATCGCCCGTAATGTGCTGATGGGCGGCGCGTTGGGCCTGCTGGGTCTGGGCCTGCTGTTCTGGCCGGAACTGGTCGGCCACACCGCCAGTCCGCAAACGTTGCTCGGTCTTGGGCTGGCCCTGTGCGGCACCTTGTGTTTCTCGGCGGGTAACATGCTGTCGAGCCTTCAACAGAAAGCCGGGCTCAAGCCATTGACCACCAATGCCTGGGGCATGGCCTACGGTGCGGCGATGCTGTCGGTGTGGTGCCTGGTCAAAGGCATTCCGTTCGACCTGGAGTGGAGTGCGCGCTACATCGGTTCACTGCTGTATCTGGTCATTCCGGGTTCGGTGATCGGCTTTACCGCCTACCTGACGCTGGTCGGTCGCATGGGACCGGAGCGTGCCGCCTATTGCACGGTGTTGTTCCCGGTGGTGGCGTTGAACGTCTCGGCGTTTGTCGAAGGCTACCAGTGGACCGCCCCGGCGCTGGCAGGGCTGCTCATGGTCATGTTGGGTAACGTGCTGGTGTTCCGCAAACCCAGGCCAAGCGTGAGTCCTGTTGCGGGCAAGTTGGCATGAGATAAATCTGTTCAGCCGTCTTTTGCCACCAGCAGATAAATGAGGCCAAGAAACATGTATTCAATGTTGTTTCTTGCCCATTCAAAGGCATTGCGCTGAGCGGAATATTCCATGTCGAACCACTCGTTAAGAATGATTACGTATAAAGTCTGGTAAGTGAAAAGTGCGCTGCTGAAACCGATAATGGCGAACTTCTTGGCTTCATGAAAATCTTTGCGGGGTGCAGCGAGTTTTCGCCAAAGTTGGTAAGTGCCTACCAGGAAACTGAAGGTGAAGATGGTTTCGAGTGTGATGATCGCCCAGTAAAACCGGTGGTGGAACATGGGTGAACTGATGGCTCGGTAGCGCCTGGATTCGTTGCCTTCGGTGTGGCTCATACTGAGGATCTGGCCGATGTATTCGGAGTAAGCGGTGTAATCGGTGAAATTGTTGGCAAGTGTCATCAATCCGAATAAAGCGGCCATCGCGACAATCAATATTTTGCTCCGCCGGATAATGCTGGCGGTGGTGTAATGACTCATGCATAAAACTCCGAATGCGTTGTTTTTCGGAGTTTATAGCTGTTTTTTGTGGGTCGGCCGGGGACTGAGTTGCAAGTTATGTCTCTGTTTTATATTTAGAAAAATACGGCGGTGGGTATTCCGGCGCCATGCGCGCGGCACGTCGATGAAGACGTGCCGCGTGTCATTCAACCTTTCCATACCTGCGGATTGACCAGGTCCTGTGGCCTTTCGCCCAACAGGGCACTGCGCAAATTGCTCAGCGCCCGATTGGCCATTGCATCGCGGGTTTCATGGGTGGCCGAACCGATATGCGGCAAGGTCACGGCATTCTTGAGCTGGAACAGCGGTGACTCGGCCAATGGCTCCTTCTCGTACACATCCAGCCCGGCGCCGCGAATCCGGTTATTTTGCAGCGCTTCAATCAGTGCAGGCTCATCCACCACCGGCCCGCGCGCGATGTTCACCAGGATCGCGCTGGACTTCATCAGCGCCAATTCGCGATGGCTGATCAGGTGTTTGGTTTTCTCGCTGAGCGGCACCACAAGGCACACGAAATCGGCTTCGGCCAGCAATTGATCCAGGCTGCGGTACTGGGCGCCGAGTTCCTGTTCCAGCGCGGTCTTGCGCGTGTTGCCGCTGTAGATGACCGGCATGTTGAACCCCAGGCGACCCCGGCGTGCGATGGCCGCGCCGATGTTACCCATACCGACGATACCCAGGGTCTTGCCATGGACATCGCAGCCGAACAGCGGCGCGCCGACACTGGCTTGCCATTGCCCGGCCTTGGTCCAGGCATCGAGCTCGGCCACACGCCGGGCACTGCTCATCAACAGGGCGAACGCCAGGTCGGCCGTGCTTTCGGTGAGAACGTCGGGGGTATTGGTCAACATGATGCCGCGTTCATTGAAGTAGGCCAGGTCATAGTTGTCGTAGCCCACCGAAACGCTGGAGACCACTTCAAGCTTCGCGGCGTTCTCCAGTTGCGCACGGCCGAGCTTGCGCCCGACACCGATCAAACCGTGGGCGTTGGGCAAGGCCTCGTTGAACTGGGCATTGATGTCGCCGTTTTTCGGATTCGGCACGATGACGTCGAAATCCTGTTGCAGGCGTTCGACCATTGCCGGCGTGACGCGGCTGAAGGCGAGGACGGTTTTTTTCATGGGGCAGGGCTCATCGGGCGGAGGTGAATGCTTAGCAAGCTACAAGTATCCAGCCGCAAGCTGCAAGCTTAAAAGCAACCCGGCTCGCTTTTAACTCGAAGCTTGTGGCTTGAAGCTCGAGACTGTAGTTCAGATATACTGCCGCCTTTCGCGGCTCGCCGAGCGGGCCCGACACTTTGCGCATCACCCGGAGCATTCATGACTTCCCCGAAACAACCGCCGGTCGCCGACACCCCGAACGACGAGCAGGTAGCCAGCGCCGAAAGCGAAACCCCTTCCGCGATCCCGGCATTCAAATTCCCGTTCAGGCCCGGTGAGCTGGCGGCAGCCAAGGGTTCCAGCCAGCCGTATTACAAAGGCGGTGCCAAAAACAGTCATACCAAGACGCCGGGGATGGCACCTCCGGGGACGCGTCGCTCGATGGGCAAGCGCTAGGTCTCAGTTTTTTGGTGGCGGGGCTATCGCAATCGCGAGCAGGCTCGCTCCCACAAGGGTTCTGTGGCGCACACAAAACCTGTGGGAGCGAGCCTGCTCGCGATAAAGCCATCGAAGACAACAGATCAAGCCGCCCGCAATGAAATGAACCCATAGTTCGCCGGCTCACCCGTCGCTACCTGTGCTCCCGCCGCCAGGACCTGTGCGGCGATCTCCTCATCCGATACATGGAACAGCCACTCGCTGCTCCACTGCGGCAGCGCCTGCCCGGCCAATTCGTCGATGATCGTGGCGAATTCATTCATGTCCGGGAGATAAGCGGTGAATCCATTGCCTTTCAGCGCGGTGGTGCGAATCCCCAATAACGCGCAAATCGCGTCCTTCATCTGAATGTCATCACGGTCGGCCTGACGGGAGCGCTGGATCAGTTCTGCCAGTTGCTGGTCAACCAGTTCACCGCCAACGATCAGTGGCAGTCCCTGTTCCCAGGATTGTGGTGGACATTCCTTCGCGGCGATGCTCAGGGGAATGTGCGGGTTGATTTCCATCGGATAGATGCGGCACACCAGCGGCCGGCGTTCGTAGATGCGGCAGAGGTTGTTTTCGTCAAGATTCCGGCAGGCACCGACGTTGTAGGCGGCGAAGGTAATGGCGACATGAGCCTGTGCCTCGGCACTGCGAACGGCCGCGGAACGCCGCTCGGCATGTTCACGTTGATGCGTTGGCAGACCCGGGCCGTCGCTCAGGAAGGCCTCCACCAGCACGATCACTTGACCGCCGTCGGCTGCCCACATGCGGGCTTCGGACAGGGTCAGTGGCACATGGTGATCGTTGCAGCATTTGCCGCAACCTACGCAGGAAAACGTCGTATTCATTGAACGGCCAATCGCCTCCGGGGCGTGAAACGGCGACATGATGCCGCCACAAAGGCCGCTGTCTAAGCAAGTTATGCGCCACTCACTTCGACCGAGTGTTCGGACGGACCGAGTCCCATTCGGTGACGTAAGCGGTTTTGTTCTGTTTGTTGTAGAGGCACAACTCGGTGCCTTGAGCGCCTTTCATGTGTTTTTGCGGGTACACGCCCTGCAGCAACAGTGCGGTGTAACCGACCCGGTCGTCGAACTGCGCGGCGTTGCCGACGGGTTTGGCATCCTTCAGGCCGCTAGCCTTGGTACAACTGGCCAAAACGGCTTTGTCATAAGCCGCCCAGGCATCGGGGCTGGAGGCGTGGGCTTGAAGGGTGAGGGCGCAGAGACAGAGGAGCGTCAGGGGTAAAGCTTTCATCAATTGGCATCCTTGGTTGTATGGCGCTTTCTGTAGGAGCGAGCACGCTCGCGATGGTGGTCAACGATAACGCTGGAAGCCTGACACCCCGCGTCGCTCTCAGGTTCATCGCGAGCATGCTCGCTCCTACAGTAAAGGGGTGAATGTCAGTGGGGCAAAGGTTCGCGGCGAACCGGGCGCATCCTGACACGCTCATACAACCGGCGCGCCTGCAGGTTGGTTTCCAAAACCTTCAGATCCACAAACCCCTCCCCGCGCTGACGGAACACGGTGAACGCGTGAAGCAGTAGCGCGCGGCCCAATCCCTGCCGCCGGGCCCGTGGATGCACCACCAGATCCTTGATGTAGGCACTGGTCCAGCATTGGCAAACGGCAACGACGCCATCGTCATCCAGGGCGATGAAACACAGGGCGGGATCGTATTCGGGGTCCGTTTCGAACGATTGTTGCCAGATCGCCAGCGCGGGCACTTGGCCGCTACCGTCGCGGTAGCCCAGTTCCAACAGTTGATGCACAGCGGCGGCCAGATCCGGATGGTAAGGCGTCAGGCCGATGCCGGGTGGCCAACTGATCGCAGGCACAACCTCGCCGAGATCGCGCCGCATCAGCCAGCACCCTGTTTCTTCCGGGGCTCCGGCCAAGGCTCAATGACCTTGTTCGGCCACGTGCTTGGCGGCGTCGATCAGGCACTTGGTCAGTTCTGGCGAAGAGAACTTGGTCAGTACCGCGTTGGCCCCGGCCAGGCGCGCCTTCTCGCTGTTCATCGCGCTGTCCAGCGAAGTGTGCAACAGCACATAGAGGTGTGCGAAGTCGGGGGTTTCGCGCAGCGTGCGGGTGAAGGCGTAGCCATCCATCTCGGACATTTCGATGTCCGAGACAATCAGGTTGATCTGCTGGGCAGTGCCTTGCAGGTCCAGCAGGCAGTCGATGGCTTCCTTGGCACTGCGTGCCGTATGGCATTGCAGACCGAGGTTGCGCAGGGTGTGCACCGATTGCTGCAGGGCCACCTGGCTGTCATCGACCACCAGGATTCGCGCATTGCCGAGCACTTCGGCATCTTCCATGCTCAGTTCGGTCGGTGCCATTTCGATTTGTACCGGCGCGATGCCGTGGATCACTTTTTCAATGTCCAGCACTTGCACCAGCGTGCCGTCCACCGAGGTCACACCGGTGATGTACGCGCGCAGTCCGCCGGAGCCGAAGGGCGGTGGCTTGATGTCGGTGGTCAGGCAGTGAACGATCTTGCTCACGGCCTGAACGTGCAGGCCCTGCTTGGAGCGGCTGATGTCGGTGACGATCAGGCAGCCACCGTTCGGGTCTTCCAGTGGGCGCTCGCCAATGGCGCGGCTAAGGTCGATCACCGACAGGGAAGCCCCGCGCAAGGTGGCGATGCCTTTTACGTGAGGGTGCGACTCCGGCAATTTGGTCAGTGGCGGGCAGGGGATGATTTCACTGACCTTGAGCAGGTTGATCGCCATCAGCTTGCCGCTGCGCAAGGTGAACAACAGCAGTGAAAGTGAATCCGCGCGGCCTTTGGTGGAGGACATAAGTACCTTCTGTGGAAAAAGGTGATGGGCGACCGCGAGGGTCGCCAACAACATCAATACCGGGTTATCGACTCATCAAAGCCAGGCTTTAACCCAATCCCCTGTAGGAGCGAGCATGCTCGCGAAGATAGACGATGCACCGCGGAGTGTCAGGCTGCCAGCGTCATCGTTGAAGTCCATCGCGAGCATGCTCGCTCCTACAACAGTAGGGGGTGTTCATTTCATGCCCAGTCGCTTGGCCATTCGGCCCAGGTTCGCCCGGTCCAGCCCCAGCTCCCGCGCGGCACTCGCCCAGTTATGGTGGTGACGTTCCAGGCACGCACCGATCAACTGGCGCTGATAGTTCTCCGTGGCCTGGCGCAGATCCCCCGTGACCAGCGCCACGGCCGCGGCGGCGGGAGGCTCGGCGCTGGCGCCGATGCTGGCGTCGGGCAGGTCAAGGTCGGCCGCGTTCAAGCTCAGGATTTTCGGTCGTTCCCGGCAGTTGCCCAGGGCTTTCAAGGCGCTGCGGCCGATCAGGTGTTCCAGCTCTCGGACGTTGCCCGGCCAGTCGTAGGCGAGCAGCGCAGCCTGGGCGTCGCTGCTCAGTCGCAGGCTGTTGAGGCCCATGCGCGAGCGGTTCTGCTCCAGGAAATAACCGCTGAGCAGCAGTACGTCCCGCCCGCGATCACGCAGGGCCGGCACTAATAAAGGATAAACGCTGAGGCGATGATAGAAATCGGCGCGGTAACGACCACTGCGCACTTCTTCGGCCAGGTCACGGTTGGTCGCCGCGATCAGCCGCACGTCGACCTGATGTTCCTTGTCCGAACCCAGGCGTTGCAGTTGGCCGCTTTGCAATACCCGCAGCAACTTGGCCTGTACCGTCAGCGACAGTTCACCGACTTCATCGAGAAACAGCGTGCCGCCGTTGGCCAGTTCGAACTTGCCGCGTCGCTCATTCAACGCGCCGGTGAAGGCGCCGCGCACGTGGCCGAACAACTCGCTCTCCACCAGCGTATCGGGCAGCGCGGCACAGTTGAGGCTGATGATCGGTTTGTCCGCGCGGGGCGAAGCGGCATGGATGGCCTGCGCCACCAATTCCTTGCCGACCCCGGTTTCCCCGGTGATCAGCACGGTCAGATCGCTGCCGCCCACCAGATTGATTTCTTCGACAAGGCGTTTGTGTGCCTTGCTCTGGCCGATCATTTCGCGATTCTGCTGGCCGCTGGCCTGGCGATACACCTCGGCACGCTGGTGTTCGTCCTCGACGCGATTGTTCAGGCGTTCGATGCGCTCGGCGGCGTTGACGGTGGCGGCGGCGAGGCTGGCGAAGGCGCCCAGGGCGTCCAGCTCGATCGGTTCGAATCGTTCGGGGTCCAGGGCATCGAGGGTCAGCAAGCCCCACGGGCGCTCATCGATGAACAGTGGGCATCCCATGCAGTCATGGACTTCCAGGTGATCGTCCAGGCCGTCGACCAGACCGTCGTAAGGGTCGGGCATGGCGCTGTCGGCGGCGAACCGGGTCGGGCCCGGGCTGCTGAGCAAGGCTTCGAAGCGCGGGTGTTCGCTTACCTTGAAGCGCCGCCCCAGGGTATCGGTGCTCAAGCCGTCGACGGCCAGCGGCACCAGCCACTCGCCATCCAGGCGCAAGAGGGCGGCTGCGTCGCAAGGCAGCAGGGCACGCATGGCTTCCAGCAGGCGCCGATAACGCTCGCTTTCGGGGAGTTCGCGGGACAGGTCCGAGACCAGCGGCAGCAGTGCAGTGAGCAGGGGTTTTGCGGTCATAGTGACTCCATGTAGTCAGTGTGACTATAAAGCAGTCTGTGTCGATATGACTATCTTGTTGTTAAGTTATTGATTTATAAGGGCTTATCAATTGGCATGGAAACTGAAATGCACAAGGCATCAGTCAAATGAAACCTCGCTGCCCAGGAGTCACTTTATGCTTAGCGTTCAAGACCGTGCCATCATCAAATCCACTGTGCCGCTGCTCGAGAGCGGCGGTGAAGCGCTGATCACCCATTTTTACCGCATGATGCTCTCCGAATACCCGCAAGTGCGCCCACTGTTCAACCAGGCGCATCAGGCCTCGGGCGATCAGCCGCGTGCATTGGCCAACGGTGTACTGATGTATGCACGGCACATCGATCAGCTCGACCAGTTGGGCGATCTGGTGGCCAAGATCATCAACAAGCACGTGGCCTTGCAGATTCTGCCGGAACACTACCCGATCGTTGGCAGCTGCCTGCTGCGCGCCATTGCCGAAGTCCTGGGCGAAGAAATCGCCACCCCGGAAGTGATCGCGGCGTGGGGTGCAGCCTATGGCCAACTGGCGGACATTCTGATCGGTGCCGAAGCCAGCATCTATGACCAGAAAGAACAGGCACCGGGTGGCTGGCGCGGGGCGCGGGCATTCATCGTGACGGACAAGGTCGAGGAAAGCGCGGAAATCACCTCGTTCTACTTCGAACCCGCTGACAAAGGTCCGATTTTAGCCGCAGAACCCGGTCAGTACATCGGCATGAAACTGATGCTCGATGGCGAAGAAATTCGTCGCAACTACTCGCTGTCGGCCCTGACGAACAAAGGCCAGTACCGCATCAGCGTCAAGCGTGAGGCGGGCGGTCGCGCCTCCAATCACCTGCATGACCAGCTGCACGTGGGCGCCAGCATCGAGCTGTTCCCGCCATCGGGCGAGTTCACCTTGACCGCCAGCGACAAGCCGCTGGTGTTGATCAGCGGCGGCGTGGGCATCACGCCGACCCTGCCAATGCTCGAAGCGGCGCTGGAAACCCAACGGCCGGTGCATTTCATCCACTGCGCACGCAACGGCAGCGTTCACGCCTTCCGCGACTGGATCGACGGACTGGCCGAGCGTCACCCTCAGCTCAAGCGTTTTTACTGCTACGCCGAAGATGACGGCGTGAGCCCGGCGGCCGACAAGGTCGGACTGTTGAGCCAGGAGCAACTGGGGCAGTGGCTGCCACAGGAGCGCGATGTGGATGCTTACTTCCTGGGGCCGAAGGGCTTCATGGCGGCGATCAAGCGTCACCTCAAGGCATTGGGTGTGCCGGAGAAACAGAGCCGCTACGAATTCTTCGGGCCGGCTGCGGCGCTGGAGTAACCCCCTCTCCATGATCGTTCCCACGCTCTGCGTGGGAACGCCTCCACGGACGCTCTGCGTCTGCCTTTGGGACGCAGAGCGTCCCTTGCTGCATTCCCACGCGGAGCGTGGGAACGATCAATTAATCCCTTCTTAACCCGCTTATCGTCTATTGCCTTCGTAATCCCCCAGTGCGTGCCACGCTCTTAAAGAGCAGGGGCAACGTGTAGACTGGCGGGCAATCGAAAACCTGAAGGGAAACGCGATGAGCGAGGAAACAATGCGGTTGGGACGTGAGCGGCGCTATCTGGTGTTGCTCGGCATTATTTGCCTGGCGTTGATCGGCGGTGCGCTGTACATGCAGATCGTCCTGGGCGAGGCGCCGTGCCCGCTGTGTATCCTGCAACGCTATGCCTTGCTGTTGATCGCGATCTTCGCCTTTATCGGCGCGGCCATGCGCAGCCGTCGCAGCATCACCCTGTTTGAAACCCTTGTGGTGATCTGCGCACTGGCGGGTGTCGCAGTGGCCGGGCATCACGTTTACACGCAATTCTATCCAGCGGTCAGTTGCGGCATCGATGTACTGCAACCCATCGTCGATGGTCTGCCGCTGGCGAAGATCTTCCCGTTGGGCTTCCAGGTCGATGGTTTCTGCTCCACGCCATACCCGCCCATCCTTGGTTTGTCGCTGGCGCAGTGGGCGCTGGTCGCTTTCGTGCTGGTGGTGGTCCTGGTGCCTTTGCTTACAATGCGCAACCGCAAAGCGCTGCGCTGAGGTCATCTGCAACAACGCGGCAATGCTTGAGAAAAGCCCCGTTCCTCGACGAGAGGAGCGGGGCTTTTTCATAGGCGAGATCGCATTTCAGAGGCCAGGTCAAAAGACCGTGACGGATGGCAATAAGGGATGTGACAGATGTGCGACACGTTGTCACATCTTGAGTGTCGCACCGGCTTTCGATGTCCCGGATTGGTATGCGAACAGCTCAGGGAATTGGCCTGTTCGGCGAGTGATGGAGCCTGCCGTTGCCAGGCGGGAGCAGGCAGTTTTAACAGGGACTGGCAATTTGCCAGAGCCCTTGCCATATGGGCGCTTGGGCGAGGTCGGACGCAGTCGTCGAGGCCGTGAGGCTGTCCGAATTGCGCGTGGTACACCTACAAAATTTGGTGTTTTTGTTGAGAATCTATTTCGATAACATGCGCAACTTTTGCAAAAAATGCGACGGATTGTTGCGGTGCCGGATAAAAATTATTTCGGGATGAGACATGGTTTAAAAAACGCTAAATATCTACAATCGCCCGCACTGAATTCCCGGCGCTGTTCACGCTCCACAGGTGTTTGAGCAGAATCAGGGTGTCGAGAGGCCGGGCGGCTTCATGCGGCTCCCAGGTGTCGGTGCCTCCAATTATCCGCACCAAATGGAATTGGTCTGTAACAAGGCCTTTGACCACGAATTCGAATAAGAACTCAATGCTGGCCCAGGATTTGTCGAAACGCCTCTGACGCTAGACGGGCAAGCCCTTATTCAATCCAAGAAAAATGCCAACCCTTGGCAGGGTGAAGTGTTGGCGATCAAAACCCAACTGCATTGCGCAAGCTGCTTTAGAGGTCGTGAGATGAGTAAAAACAGGTACCCCAGACTACTAGGCTTATTGCCGCTGCTCGGCACATTGTTGCTGTCGGGCTGCAACATGACCTTGCTCAATCCCAAGGGCCAGGTTGGCCTGGATGAGCGAAACCTGATCATCACCGCAACGCTGCTGATGCTGTTGGTCGTGGTTCCGGTCATCGTGATGACCTTCCTGTTCGCCTGGAAATACCGCGCGTCCAACACCAGCGCCACCTACACCCCGAAATGGAACCACTCCACCAAGATCGAGATCGCGGTGTGGGCGGTTCCAATCATGATCATCATTGCCCTGGGTTACGTCACCTACAAGTCGACCCACGCTCTGGATCCGTACAAGCCGCTGGAATCGGACGTCAAGCCTGTGACGATCGAAGTGGTCGCACTGGACTGGAAGTGGCTGTTCATCTACCCGGAACAAGGCATCGCCACCGTCAACAAGATCGTGTTCCCGGCGCACACCCCGGTCAACTTCAAGATCACCTCGGACGCCGTGATGAACTCGTTCTTCATCCCTGCGCTGGGCGGCCAGATCTACGCGATGGCGGGCATGCAGACCAAACTGCATCTGATCGCCAATGAAAACGCCGAGATGGACGGTATCTCCGCCAACTACAGCGGCGCCGGTTTCACCGGTATGAAATTCAAAGCGATCGCAACTACTCAGGAAGATTTCGACGCTTGGGTAAGTGAAGTCAAAAAGGCACCTAAACAGCTTGAACAAGCTGAATACGCAGCCCTTTCCAAGCCGAGCCAGAACAACCCAGTCGAGCTCTACTCCTCGGTCACGCCGAACCTGTTCCAGACCATCGTCGACAAGTACGAAGGCATGAAACCAGGTCCGAAAGTGCATCACGAGAAGAAAGAGAAAGAAGTGGCCGCTACGGACATGAACTCGCATTCAGCTGCCGGGGCAGAGGAGTAAACGATGTTTGGTAAATTAAGTTGGGAAGCGGTCCCGTTCCACGAGCCGATCGTGATGGTGACCATCGCCATGATCGCGCTTGGCGGTCTGGCACTGTTTGCAGGTATCACGTACTGATGTTCGATCTGGACGGCACATTGATCGATTCGGTCCCGGACCTGGCAGTGGCTGTGGATAAAATGCTGCTCAAACTCGGTCGCCAGCCTGCC
>NZ_JBNNVQ010000032.1:0-58348 GCF_050280625.1 Pseudomonas sp. NPDC089569 | reverse complement strand
GCGGAACTAAATTACCTTTTTAGCCCAACAGACGTCGATCGACCTCCACCGATTCAAGCCTATTTGGATACAGTATTTCTTGTAGAGTCCTTAAGAAGAGCCGTGGTACGTACTGATCAAGGACCTGGAACACAACGAGCTGATCGTCGGCCAGGGTAACGATCACCCGTGGCTGTTCTCCCGCGCCCTGCTCGCTTCGGACATCTATTGGGTCAACCCGATCGACCTGAGCCAGCCGCGCAGGCTGACCGCCAAGGTTCGCTATCGCCAGAGCGACCAGCCATGCACGCTGGAAAAGACCGCTACCGGTTATCGTGCAACGTTCGATGACCCGCAACGCGCGGTGACACCCGGCCAGTCCGTGGTGTTTTACGACGGCGAGATTTGCCTCGGCGGTGGCGTGATCGAAGTGGCGGAGCCCTGGACCAGCAAAGGCACAGCAAAAGGCGAGCAGCAATGAGCCCCATTCAGGAGCAACTGACGGCACTGGGCGGCGTATTCCTCGCCGCTGTACTGGTCGACAGGATCGCCAAGACCGGCCAGACCAACGAGGCCGGCCTGACCTGCATGCTCGGCAGCCTGTTGATCCGCGACCCGAAGGACACCCTGGAAGTCTACGGCGGCGACGACATCAATCTGCGCGAAGGATATCGCGCCCTGATCGGCGCCCTCGAACGCGACCCAAGCGCCTTGCAACGCGAGCCGCTGCGCTATGCGCTGGCCATGCTCGGCCTTGAGCGCCAATTGGCAAAACGCGGCGACATGCTTGACATGATCGGCAACCGCCTGCCGCAGATCCAGTCCCAGGTCGAACACTTCGGCCCCGCCCATGAAAACGTGATCGCCGCTTGCGGCGCGCTGTACCAGGACACTCTGAGCACCCTGCGCCAACGCATTCAGGTGCACGGCGACATGCGCAACCTGCAGCAACCGAGCAACGCGTCGAAAATCCGCGCCCTGTTGCTGGCCGGCATTCGTTCGGCACGCCTGTGGCGGCAACTGGGTGGTCATCGCTGGCAACTGGTGGTCAGCCGCCGCAAGTTGCTCAGAGAGCTTTACCCGCTGATGCGCAGCAGTTGAAACGCATCACCTGCACCAATTTGTAGTCTGTAACGCGTAATACGCTGGTCAGTTGGCAACGGACCTGCGGATTTTTTCATGTATGATACGCGCCCCATTTCGTTGCCCGACTGTCCGAGAACACCCCATGCAGCTCTCTTCGCTCACTGCGGTTTCCCCTGTTGACGGCCGCTACGCCGGCAAAACCCAGGCCCTGCGCCCGATTTTCAGTGAGTACGGCCTGATCCGTGCCCGCGTTCTGGTTGAAGTGCGCTGGCTCCAGCGCCTGGCCGCTCACCCTGCCATCAGCGAAGTGCCGGCGTTCTCCGCCGAAGCCAACGCCGTATTGAACGCCCTGGCGGAAAACTTCTCCCTTGAGCACGCCGAGCGCGTCAAAGAGATCGAGCGCACCACCAACCACGACGTCAAAGCCATCGAATACCTGCTCAAGGAGCAGGCAGCCAAGCTGCCGGAGCTGGCCAAGGTCAGCGAATTCATCCACTTTGCCTGCACCAGCGAGGACATCAACAACCTGTCCCACGCCCTGATGCTGCGCGAAGGCCGCGATGACGTGATGCTGCCCCTGATGCGCCAGACCGCTGAAGCCATCCGCGAACTGGCCCTGCGTTTCGCTGACGTGCCAATGCTGTCGCGCACCCACGGGCAACCGGCGTCGCCGACCACCCTGGGCAAGGAACTGGCCAATGTGGTCTACCGTCTTGAGCGTCAGATCGCCCAGGTCGCTGCCGTTCCGCTGCTGGGCAAGATCAACGGCGCCGTCGGCAACTACAACGCGCACCTGTCGGCCTACCCCGAGATCGACTGGGAAGCCAACGCCCGCGCCTTCATCGAAGACGAGCTGGGCCTGGCCTTCAACCCTTACACCACACAGATCGAACCGCACGACTACATTGCCGAGCTGTTCGATGCGATCGCCCGCTTCAACACCATCCTGATCGACTTCGACCGTGACATCTGGGGCTACATTTCCCTGGGTTACTTCAAGCAGCGCACCATCGCCGGCGAAATCGTAGAGGCCGGCGTATTCACCCTGGGAACCGGCGTTCGGTTGCAGCGACACCGCGTCGTAACCGGTGGCGGCGCAGAGCATCGCTTCCAGTTCGTCGGTCAGTTGCTGGTAACCGGCGTTCTGTTCGGCCGGGGCGAACGGGTGCAGGGCGCCGAATTCGGCCCAGGTCACCGGGATCATCTCGCTGGCGGCGTTGAGCTTCATGGTGCACGAGCCCAGCGGGATCATGGTGCGGTCCAGCGCCAGGTCCTTGTCGGCCAGCTTGCGCAGGTAGCGCATCAGCTCGGTTTCCGAGTGATAACGGTTGAACACCGGGTGGCTGAGGATCGGCGACTGGCGCTCCAGCGCGGCCGGCAGGGTGCCCTGAACGCTGGCGGCGAGGGCGGCGAAGTCCGGCAGGGCCTTGCCGTCAGACAGCAGGCTCCACAGGGTTTCGACGTCGGCCTGGGTGCTGGTTTCGTCCAGGGACAGGCCCAGACGTTCGCCATCGACCACGCGCAGGTTGATCCGCTGGGCGCGGGCCTTGTCGTGCAGGGCGGCGGTGTGGGCGCCGGTGTTGACGGTCAGGGTGTCGAAGAAGTTGGCTTGTTCGACGCCCAGGCCCAGCGTGCTCAAGCCCTGGGCCAGGATCGCGGTCAACTGGTGCACGCGCCGGGCAATCTGCGTCAGGCCCTTCGGACCGTGGTACACGGCGTACATGCTGGCGATGTTGGCCAGCAGCACCTGCGCGGTGCAGATGTTGGACGTGGCCTTCTCGCGGCGGATGTGCTGCTCGCGGGTCTGCATGGCCAGGCGCAGCGCCGGCTTGCCGAAGCGGTCGACCGACACGCCGACCAGGCGGCCCGGCATGTCGCGCTTGAACGAATCCTTGGTGGAGAAGTACGCCGCGTGCGGGCCACCGAAGCCCAGCGGCACGCCGAAGCGCTGCGCGCTGCCGATGGCCACGTCGGCGCCGAACTCGCCCGGCGGGGTCAGCAGGGTCAGGGCCAGCAGGTCGGCGGCCACCGCCACCAGGGCGTTGGCGGCATGGAAGCGCTCGGTGATGGCGCGGTAGTCGAAGACGTCACCGTTGCTCGCCGGGTATTGCAGCAGGGCGCCGAAGAACGGCGTGGCGTCGCTCAGTTCGCGCTCGTCACCGACCACCACGTCGATACCCAGCGGCTCGGCACGGGTGCGCAGCACGTCGAGGGTCTGCGGGTGGCAATGCACCGAGGCGAAGAACTGGTGGCTGCCCTTGTTCTTGCTCAGGCGCTTGCAGAAGGTCATGGCCTCGGCGGCGGCGGTGGCTTCGTCGAGCAGCGAGGCGTTGGCGATCGGCAGGCCGGTGAGGTCGCTGATCAGGGTCTGGAAGTTGAGCAGCGCTTCGAGACGGCCCTGGGAGATTTCCGGCTGGTACGGCGTGTAGGCGGTGTACCAGGCCGGGTTTTCCAGGAGGTTGCGCAGGATCGGCGACGGCGTGTGGGTGCCGTAGTAGCCTTGGCCGATGAAGGTCTTGAACAGCTGGTTCTGGCCGGCGATGGACTTGATCAGCGCCAGGGCATCGGCTTCGCTCAGGCCGTCATCGAGGCCGAGCACGCTGGTGCCCTTGATGGAGTCAGGAATCACGCTGGCGCTCAGGGCTTCGAGGGAGTCGAAACCGAGGCTATTGAGCATGGCTTGTTCGTCGCCGGCGCGCGGGCCGATGTGGCGGGCGATGAATTCGTTACGGGTATCGAGCAGGGCAGTCATGGGAAGTCCTCAAGCGTCGGCCTGATCCTGGATCAGGCGGTCATAGGCGGCTTGGTCCAGCAGTTGGCCGAGCGCCTCGGGGTCGGCCGGCTGGAAGCGGAAGAACCAGCCTTCGCCCATCGGGTCTTCGTTGACCAGCTCCGGGTTGCCATCCAGTTCGCCGTTCACATCCATCACTTCACCGTCCAGCGGCATGCCGATGCTGCTGGCGGCCTTGACCGACTCCACTACCGACACTTCAGTACCGGCGGCAAAAGTCCCCAACTCGGGCACCTGCACAAACACCACATCCCCCAGCGCCTGTTGAGCAAACGCGGTGATGCCCACAGTGACGCGGCCATCGCTTTCCAGACGCAGCCATTCGTGTTCGACGGTAAAACGCAATGTGCTCATAGCAACTCCTCATTGTTCTGACCCATCCGCTGCAGGTGGCGGATGACGATTTGCAGGCTCGTGCGGTGCAGCGAGCGTGGCTGGGAGAGGAGATAGCAAGGGCGATGCCAGTATTAATTAATTGTTTTAAATCAATCTGTTAGCTTCGTTTTTGTGTTTTTGGCAAGCAGCCGTTGTATTGAAATCAATACAAACCGGTGAGGACGAGGGCGAGAAGTCCGGGATAGACGGGTTGCAAGATGTTTGTCTTGATTTCGATACGCCGTATCGATTTTCACACGCACCGCTTTCTGTAGGAGCCAGGCTTGCCGGCGAAGGCAGCCTTACGTCATGCGGTACCGTTGAAATCGCCTTCGCCGGCAAGCCTGGCTCCTACGGGTATGTACGACGTTCAGGGTTTGTTGGGTATGCCGTACTTGCGCAGTCGAACGGCAATCGCGCTATGGGACGTTTGCAAGCGCGCGGCCAGCAGCCGGCTCGACGGATAGCTGTGGTAAAGCTTTTCCAGCAGATCCTTTTCAAAGCCTTCGATGGCCGCTTCCAGGCTGCCGACTTCGCCGTCGTTCTGCCGCTCCACCGCCGTGCGTGCGATGTCGAGGTCGTCGATGTCCACCAGCGGGTTTTCGCAAATGGCCGTGGCGCGGAAGATGACGTTTTGCAGTTGCCGCACGTTGCCCGGCCAGCGGTTGCCGAGCAGCGCGGCAAAGGTGCCCGGCGCCAGCCGACAGACCGGGCGCTGGATCTGCGCGCAGGCTTGCTGCATGAAGTGCTGGGCCATCAGCAGAATGTCGTGGCCGCGTTCGCGCAGCGGTGGCACTTGCAGGTTGAGCACGTTGAGGCGGTAGAACAGGTCTTCGCGAAAGTGTCCTTCGCCGACCATCTTCTCCAGGTCGCGGTGGGTCGCGCTGAGGATGCGTACGTTGACCTTGACCTCACGGTCGCCACCGATCCGGCGGAAACAGCCATCGCTGAGAAAGCGCAGCAACTTGGCTTGCAGGTAGGGTGACATTTCACCCACTTCATCGAGAAACACCGTGCCCTGATCGGCCAGTTCCAGCAGGCCCAATTTGCCGCCGCGCTGCGCGCCGGTGAAGGCGCCGGGCGCATAACCGAACAGCTCGCTCTCGGCCAGGCTTTCCGGCAGCGCCGCGCAGTTGAGTGCCAGGAACGGCGCCTCGCGTCGGCCGCTGATGGCATGACAGGCACGGGCCACCAGCTCCTTGCCGGTGCCGGTTTCGCCCTGGATCAGCAGCGGTGCATCCAGGGCCGCGACACGTTGCGCCCTGGCCTTGAGCGCGCGGATCGGTGGCGATTCGCCCAAAAGCGTATCGAAACCTTCGGCGTGGTCATGGTGCAGCGCCGACAGGCGTTCGCCGATGCGATTGGGTTGATACAAGGTGAGCAGGGCACCGGCATCGGTGACGGGCATGGCATCGAGCAGCAGGGTGTGACCACCGAGGCTGACTTCGCGCATCGGCAGGCGGAAGCCATGTGCGACCAGCTCCGGTTGCAGGGCCGGATCATCGAACAGTGTATTGAGTGACTCGCCGGCCGGTTCGCGGCCGCACAGGGCGATCAGCGCGGGATTGCCCAGCAGCACATGACCTCGGTCATCCACCGCCAGCACCGGGTCGGAACTGGCCGCCAGCAGGGCTTCCAGTTGCAGGCGCCGGCGTTGCCCCGGAAGGATGTCGACCATGGTCACCGCCTGCACGCCCTCGACGCCGAGGAAGGCTTCGCGCAATTCTTCCAGCACCCCGGCGTCGAGCGTCGGCGCGTCGATGTAGACGTTGGGCGGCACCATCTCGACGGCGTCCAGGTTGAGGCTGCGACGACCGAGCAGGGCCAGGACTTCCTGGGTGATGCCGACGCGGTCGATGAAGGTGACGTGGATGCGCATAAGAGACCTGAACAGGTGGTGCAGCAGCGGCTGCGTCAATGAGTATGTCGAATACTTCGGGTGTCGTCGTCAGGGCTTTTGCGCCGTCGGTGTCTTGCGCGAGCAGGCCGCCAGGTCTTCAAGGAATGCCTGCAGGATAGGTGGCGGCGCCGTGCCGCGCCGGGTGATCACGTCGAACGGCGACATCAGGTGCAGGCTCTGGGGCGCCAGTTGGTGTATCTCGCCGGTCTTGATCCATTGGGCGGCGAAGTGCGCCGGCAGGAAGCCCAGATAGGCACCGGAGATGATCAGGATCGCCAGGGCCTCGATGTTGTCCACGGTGGCCGCGGCCTTGCTGACGCCCAGGTGTTCCAGGTCGTATTGCTGCATGTAGCCGCGCACGACAATCCGGCTGGTGGCCAGTTCTTCGAGCAGTTCCTCGCCCTCGGCCTGGCTGCCGTACAAGGGATGGCGCCGGCCGCAATACAGCCCCAGCGCTTCCTGGTACAGCGGCGAATGCAGCAGCCCCGGCACGTAGATCGGAAAGTGCCCGATGGCCAGGTGCAACCGGCCGTCGAGCACCCGTTCCTCAAGTTCCGCCGGCGTACCGACGTAGACGTTGAGGTGCACATCGTGTCCCCGCGATACGAAGCGCTGGGTGGTGCGCGGAATCGGCGAGTCCGGGTCGGTAATGGTGGTGTCGATGATCCCCAGGTTGAGCTTGCCGCTGATGTGCTGCTTGAGCACGTCGGCGTCCATGCAGAAATTTTCCACCGCCGACAGCAGGCGCTGGGTGGCTTCATGAATCGCCACGCCTTGCTCGGTCAGGCGAAAACCGCTGCGCCCACGCTGACAGAGCTTGACCCCAAGGCGGGTTTCCAGATGGGTCATCTGTTCGCTGATGGTCGACTGGCCGGCGTTCAGCGCGGCTTGCGCGGCAGAGAAACCGCCGCAACGGACAATCGTGGCAAACACCCGGAGCAACTTCAGATCGACATCGTGCAGCTGGATCACGTGGGAACTCCTGCGTGGGGATGCATCGGTAATGCCGATATGAGTATCTGATGTTTGGCATTTTTTCCACGAAAAGCTGAGCTCATAGTCTTTCCAACGGCGGTCGCCTTGCAGTCCGCCAGGCCGATAACAAGAAGTGGAGAGGCTAGAAATGTCGAACAACGGTTATGAATCCGGTCGCCTGAACCTGCCATTCGTGGGTCATTGCACCTTTGGCAAAGCCCCGGTGTGCACCGATTGGGATGCCCTGGATGCCGACGTCGCGGTGCTCGGCGTGCCCAATGACATGGGCACCCAATGGCGCTCCGGCGCGCGCTTCGGACCACGCGGGATTCGCGAGGCATCGACGCTGTTTTCCTTCGGCCACGCCGGCGCCTACGACCATGAAGACGACGTGATGTACCTCACCGCGTCGGACGTGCGCATGGTCGATGTCGGCGACGCGGACATCGTCCACACCGACATGGCCACCAGCAACAAGAACACCGAATACGCCGTGCGCAAGATCCTCGACGCCGGTGTCATGCCCGTCGTGCTCGGCGGCGATCACTCGGTGCACGCGCCGGTGATCAAGGCGTTCGAAGGGCGCGGTCCGATCCATATCATCCACTTCGACGCGCACCTGGATTTCGTCGACGAGCGCCACGGCGTTCGCTACGGCCACGGCAACCCGCTGCGCCGTGCCTCGGAAATGAACCACATCGCCGGCATGACCCAGATGGGCATCCGCAACGTCTCCTCGTCCAACCGCGACGACTACGAAGCGGCCCATGAAGCCGGGTCGAAGATCCTGTCGGTGCGCGATGTGCGCCGCCTGGGCGTGGAAGGCGTGCTGGCGCTGATTCCACAGGACATCAACTACTACATCACCATCGACATCGACGGTTTCGACCCGTCCATCGCACCCGGCACCGGCACCCCGAGCCACGGCGGCTTCCTCTACTACGAAGTGCTGGAAATCATCCAGGCCCTGGCCAAACGCAGTAAAGGCAACATCGTCGGCATGGACCTGGTGGAGGTTGCACCGGTGTACGACCCGACCGGCATGACCTCGATTCTGGCGGCGCAACTGTTGCTCAACAGCATCGGTTTCATCTTCCACGAGCGGGGCAAGGTGCGGGCGGCCAACAGCGAATCCGTTCCAGCCTGATCATCGAAACCACAACCCCCCCGGCAGGACCTGACTGCCGGGCCGAGAGAATAAAAATGGACACGATCGTCAAACAGTACCTACAAAAATTCGGCGTCAGCGAAGCGACCCAGACCTTCTTGAGCAAGGTGCAGAAAATGTTCATCGGCGGCGCCTGGGTCGAGGCCTCCGACGGCCAGACCTCGGAGGTCATCGAACCTTCCAGCGAAGGGCTGATCACGCGCATTCCCATGGGCACCGTCGAAGACCTCGACCGCGCCGTGCAAGCGGCCCGCGCACAGTTCGACGGCGGCGCCTGGCGCCAGGCCAAACCGGCCGAACGCGAGCGGTTGATCCAGCGTCTGGCGGACCTGATCGAGGAAAACGCCGCCGAACTCGCGGAGATCGAATCCATTGACATGGGCAAGTCCGTGGCCTTCGCCAGAGACGTCGATATCCAGGGCACCGTCGACACCCTTCGCTATTTCGCCGGTTGGGCCACCAAGCTCCACGGGCGCACCGTCGAGCCTTCGCTGCCGGGCAATTACCTGGCCTATACCCGCAAGGAGGCGGTGGGTGTGGTCGGCGCCATCGTGCCGTGGAACTTTCCGCTGCAAACCATGGCCTGGAAGCTCGGCGCGGCGCTGGCCACCGGTTGCACCGTGGTGGTCAAACCCGCCGAACTGACCTCGCTGTCGGCCCTGCGGTTTGCCGAGCTGGTGCAAGAGGCGGGCATTCCGGACGGGGTCATCAACATCGTCACCGGGCGTGGCAGCGTGGTCGGCGCCGCCATGGCCACCCATCCCGGCATCGACAAACTGACCTTCACCGGTTCGACCCCGGTCGGCCGTACCGTCGGCCGCGCCGCCCTCGACGAAATGAAGCGACTAACCCTGGAACTGGGAGGAAAATCACCGGTAATCGTCCTGGCCGATGCGGACATTCCAGCCGCTGCGCAAGCGGTCGCCAACGGGGTGTTTTTCAACTCGGGGCAAGTGTGCGACGCCGGTACGCGAGCCTATGTGCATCGCAGTGTCTACGACCAATTCCTGCGCGAGCTGGTCGCCTACACGCGAACGTTGAAGATGGCCCCCGGCCTGGACCCTGAGTGCTTCATCGGCCCGCTGGTGTCGGCCCTGCAGAAGCAGCGCGTGACCGAGTACATCGAAACCGGCAAGCGCGAAGGTGCCGAACTGATCTACGGCGGCCAGCCGGTCGAGGGCAACGGCTTCTTCGTCGAGCCGACGATTTTTGCCCACTGCCGCAACGACATGCACATCGTCCAGGAGGAAATCTTCGGCCCGGTACTGGTGACCGCCGCGTTCGATGACGAGGAAGAGGCGCTGGCCCTGGCCAACGACTCGCCCTACGGCCTGGCGGCGGCTCTGTACTCCAATGACCTGGGCAAGGTGCACAGCCTGATTCCACGGTTGAAAGCCGGCTCGGTCTACGTCAACGCCCACGGCACCCTCGACCCGTCGATGCCGTTCGGTGGCTACAAACAGTCTGGGTTCGGCAAGGATTTGGGTGCCGAGCAGCTTGATTACCTGCTCGAAACCAAGGCGGTATGGATCACGCTGCCCAGCTGATGCTTTTCCTGTAGGAGCGAGCATGCTCGCGATGGTCGTCAACGATGACGCGGGCATCCTGACTCCCCGCGGTGAAGCTGAATCCATCGCGAGCGTGCTCGCTCCTACAGGGGAAAGGTTCATCCGAATGGATGCGGTTATCTCGTCATGATCTTCCAACAATAAGAGACCATCATGAACATTGACGCCAAGCCTGCACCGAATGTGTCCCTACTCGACGACAAATCCGTGGTCGAGAGTCATTCCATCGATTTCATTCCCGAGAGCGAGCGCACCGACAAGCTGTCGAGCCAGGGCCCGTTCTGGTTCCTCGGCAACTTCACCTTCTTCACCATGACCATCGGCTTCGTCGGCCCAAGCGTCGGCCTGACGGCGCTCTGGACCACACTGGCCGGTACGCTGGGCATCATGTTCGGCACGCTGTTCATGGCCTTCCACGGCTCGCAGGGGCCGCATCTGGGTTTGCCGCAGATGATCCAGTCCCGCGCCCAGTTCGGTTATCGCGGGGTGATCCTGGTGTTGCTGGCCACACTGTTCGTGTTCGCCGGGTTCAACATCGTCAACCTGGTGTTGATGATGCAGGGGCTGCATACACTGTTCGGCTTCAACCCCGCGGCGATTGCCGTCGCGGTGACCGTACCGGCGGCAGTGCTGGCGATTCTCGGCCATGACTGGATGCACCGCAGCTTCAAATGGGCACTGTATCTGTCGCTGCCGCTGTACGGCCTGGTGACCCTGGCGGTGCTGATGGGCTGGGTGCCGGATGCGGCGATGCCGGCGCTTGCGGCGGGCGAAACGGCCCCGGCGCCGCTGGGTTTCAACTGGACCGGTTTCATTGCCCAGTTCGCGGCGGCGGCCAGCTACAACATCGCTTACGCACCGTACGTGTCCGACTACTCGCGCTACCTGCCGAAGAACACCTCCAGCGGCAAGTTGATTGCGGTGGTCTTCCTCGGCGCTTCGTTGTCCGGTGCCTGGATGATTTCCGTCGGTGGCTGGCTGGCCGACCACCTGCACTCGACCGACGTGCTGGTGGCCCTCGGGCAAGTCGGTAATACGGTGTCGCCACTGATGGGCACGGCGGTGGTGGTGATCACCATCCTGGCGTTCCTGCCAGTGATTGCGATGAACATCTACAGCGCCAAACTGACCACGCTGACCTGTGTCGACTCCATCAAACACATCGAGCCGACCCGCAAGGCACGCATCCTGGCCATCGGTTTCGTGATCCTGCTGCAACTGGGCGTGGCCCTGAGCATCCAGAGTTCGGGCAAAGGCCTGTCGGTACTCGGTATCTACCTGGTGGTGATGCTGTACTTCCTGGTGCCCTGGACCTCGGTCAACCTCACCGACTACTTCTTCGTACGCAAGGGCCGCTATGCCATCCCGCACTTCTTCATGCCCCACGGCAACATCTACGGCAGCTGGGGCGTGCGCGGCATGCTCGCCTATGCCATCGGCTTCATCTCGATGATTCCGTTCTTCTACATCTACGACGGCGTCGAGCAGCGCGAAGTGTATGTCGGCCCCCTGGCCAAGGCGCTAGGCAGCATCGACATCGCCTGGCTGGTCGGGCTGATCGTGTCGGGGCTGGCCTACTACTGGTTGAGCCGCTCGATCGATCTCAAACGCGAAGAAAGCGTGATTCAGCACATCGAAAAAACCTGTCCGCAATACACCACCGGCGACTCGCTGACCCAGGCTTCGCGGCCGGTGTTCAACGAAGCGGCGGCACGGAGATAATCATGGCAACGCAAAAATACGACTACATCATCATCGGCGCAGGCTCGGCAGGTTGTGTATTGGCCAACCGCCTCAGCGAAGACCCGGCCACCCGAGTGCTGGTGCTGGAATTCGGCGGCAGCGACCGCAGCGTGGTGATCCAGATGCCCAGTGCGTTTTCGATCCCGATGAACACCAAAAAGTACAACTGGCGCTACGAAACCGAACCGGAACCCTTCCTCGACGGCCGGCGCATTCACTGCCCACGGGGCAAGGTGCTGGGTGGGTCTTCGTCGATCAACGGCCTGGTCTACATCCGTGGCCATGCCTATGACTTCGACGAGTGGGAGTCCCTCGGTGCCAAGGGGTGGGGCTATAAAAACTGCCTGCCGTACTTCAAGCGCGCCGAGAGCTATGAGGACGGTGGCGACAACTACCGTGGACAGTCCGGACCGTTGCACACCACCAACGGCAACCACATGAAAAACCCGCTGTATGGCGCCTGGGTCGAAGCGGGGGCGGAAGCGGGCTACATCAAGACCGAGGACTGCAACGGCTACATGCAGGAAGGTTTCGGCGCGATGCACATGACAGTGAAAAACGGCGTGCGTTGCTCCACGGCCAATGCGTACCTGCGTCCGGCCATGAGCCGCCCGAACCTGACCGTGATCACCCACGCGATGACCCGCCAGATCATCCTCGACGGCAAGCGCGCGGTAGGGGTCATGTATGACCATGAAGGCCAGACCCACCAGGTGTATTGCAACCGCGAAGTGCTGATTTCATCCGGCCCCATCGGTTCGCCACACCTGCTGCAACGCTCCGGCATCGGCCCGGCCGAGGTCCTGCGCAAGGCCGGGATCAGCGTACGCCATGACCTGCCGGGGGTAGGGGAGAACCTGCAGGATCACGCCGAGGTGTACATCCAGTTCGGCTGCAAGGAACCGGTGACGCTCAACAGCAAGATGGACCCGCTGAGCAAATTGATGATCGGCCTGCGCTGGCTGCTGTTCAAGGATGGCCTGGGTGCCACCAACCACTTCGAGGCCGGCGGTTTCATCCGCTCCGACAAGGGCCTGCGCTGGCCGGACATTCAGTTCCACTTCCTGCCCGCCGCCATGCGTTACGACGGCAACAAACCGATCAAGGGCCATGGTTTCATGGTGCTTACAGGCCCCAATAAACCGAAAAGCCGCGGGTACGTGCGGGTACGCTCGGCCGACCCGTACCAGCACCCGGAAATCCGCTTCAACTACCTGGAACGCGAAGAGGACCGTGAAGGCTTCCGCCGCTGCATCCGCCTGACCCGCGAGATCATCGGGCAGAAGGCGATGGATCGCTTCCGCGACGGTGAAATCGCGCCGGGGCCGCTGGTCAATACCGATGAAGAACTCGACGCCTTCGTTCGGGCAAACCTGGAAAGCACCTATCACCCTTGCGGTTCGTGCCGCATGGGCGAGGACGACATGGCGGTGGTGGATTCCGAACTGCGGGTGCGTGGCATCAGCGGCTTGCGGGTGATCGACTCCTCGGTGTTCCCGACCGAGCCGAACGGCAACCTCAATGCGCCAACCATCATGCTCGCCGAGCGCGCCTCGGATCTGGTGCGCGGCACGGCGATGCTGCCGGCGGCGGATGTGCCGGTAGGGCTGGTGGAAAACTGGGAAAACAGCCAGCGCTCGACATTGCCTGGGCGTAACGTGCGGGTTTGACCCTTTTGACTGATCGTTCCCACGCTATGCGTGGGAACGCCTCAAGGGACGCTCCGCGTCCAGTGACGCAGAGCGTCACGGGCTGCATTCCCACGCAGAGCGTGGGAACGATCAACCCTTGTAGGAGCGAGCAAGCTCGCGATGAACCTGAGAACGCCGCGGGGTGTCAGGCATCCAGCTTTATCGTTGACGACCATCGCGAGCGTGCTCGCTCCTACAGGGCTGCTAGGCTGTACTCCTTCAGACCGACCCTTGTAGGAGCGAGCAAGCTCGCGATGAACCTGAGAGCGCCGCGGGGTGTCAGGCATCCAGCGTTATCGTTGACGACCATCGCGAGCATGCTCACTCCTACGCTGTAATCCTTCAGACTGTAATGGAGCACCCCCATGCCTATTAAGGCCCTGCGCGCCGACGCTTCGCACCTCGACACCATCGCCCCGTTATTCGATGCCTACCGGGGCTTTTACCGCCAGCCTTCGAACCTTGCGCAGTCCCGCGCTTTCATTGCCGAGCGCATTGCCCGTAACGAGTCGGTGATTTTCCTTGCCGAAGACGCCAACGGCGAGGCCTTGGGTTTCGTGCAGATGTTCCCGACCTTTTCCTCCATCGACGCGCACCGCACCTGGTTGCTCGGCGACCTGTTCACCACGCCCGCCGCCCGTGGCAAAGGGGTAGGCACCTTGCTGATGAACACCGCCCGCGACTTCGCCCGGTTGAGCGGTGCCAAGGGCATGACTTTGGAGACCGCAACCGACAACTACAGCGCGCAGCGCTTGTATGAGTCGCTGGGTTATGTGCGCGATCCTGGCTACTACACCTACTGCCTGGATTTGACCCAGGGTTGAGGGGCCTGACTCAGAAACCGCTTTCACGCATGAACACGGCCGCCGCATGGGTTGCCGCATCGGCCAGCAGGCTGCGCCGTTCGCCTTCGATTTTCAGGTGGCCACGGGTTTCGCGCAGGCTCGGCAAGGGTTCGTCGAGCTGGATCAGTACCTGAAACAGCGCAGTGCTGGGCACCAGCGCGTGTTCCTGCGAGACGGTCGGCACCGGGCCGCCAAAATGTGAAGAAAGCATGCGGTGCGAAAGTTGACTGGCGCGAGTACTGCCGATGGCTTGCACCCGGCCTGTCAGGGGCGTGGTCTGACCGTCGGGGTAGAACCACACAGGGTCGCCACTGGCCAGGCGATGCACCTGATCCTGGGCAACATAGGCATCCACCTGCCAGCTGCGCGGGTCGATCAGGATGCCCAGGGGTTCCTGGCGGCCGAACCATTGACCGGGTTTCCAGTCGGGATTGACGTCCAGCCAGACCCCGGCAAAGGGTGTTTGCAGGTTCAGTCGGGCGATTTCCGAGCGGGCGGCCCGGGCCTCTTCGAATTGCACGTTCAGACGCCGACGGGTCACGGCGTCTTCGGTCAGCCCGGCGGGATCGGCCAGCAGGCCCGAGAGTCGCGCTTCATAGCTGCGGGCATTGGCTTCGCTGCTGAGCATGCGCGAGGCGATGTCCGGTTCGTCCAGTACCACCAGAATGTCGCCGACCTGCACCGGTCCTTCGGCATGGATCGATTGCAGGCGCGCGGGGTAGGGTGCGTAGACCCGCAACTGGTGTTCGGCGCGGGCCACGCCGACGGCGTCGATCTGGGTTCGCCAAGGCACCGCGAGCCCGATCAGGATCAGGCCCAATATTGAATAAAACAGTATTTTCCGACGGCTCGGGATGCTCGCGCGATGGGCCCACCAGTGGCCCAATTCGCGTATCACCGGCAGGGCAATGAACCAGGACAGTTCGACCATGAACAGGAAGATCCCCAGCAGTTTGAAGAAGAACAGGTACACCGCCAGGGCGATGCCCAGAAACAGCACCAGCCGATACAGCCAGGTGATGATGGCGAAGGTCACCAGCATGCGGCGCTGCCCGGCCGGGAACAGCTCGGGCCAGTCCTCCCGCAAACCCAGCAGGTTGCGCCGCAACGTCACCCTGGCCAGGGCGGAGGCGCGCTCGTGCAGGTTGGGGAAGTCGAGCAGGTCGGAGAGAATGAAATAGCCGTCGAAACGCATGAACGGACTGGCGTTCAACGCCAGCGATAACAGCCAACTGGTGGTCGCCAGGTACAGCAGGGCATTGCGCAGCGCCCCCGGATCACAGAGCGCCCAGCCCAGGGTGGAAAGCCCGGCCAGGGACAGTTCGGTGACGATTCCCGCCGAGGCGATGGCCAGCCGCTGGCGGGAGCGGCTGAGCTTCCAGCTTTCGCCCGTATCGGTGTAGAGCATCGGCCACATCACCACGAACGCGATGCCCATATGGCCGACGCGCAATCCCAGCCGTGTCGCCACCAGCGCATGCCCCAACTCGTGCAGGGTCTTGGCGACGATCAAGGCCAGGGCGAAGCTGAACAAACCTTCGGTGGAGAACGACTCGACCACGGCGCTGGTGAAACTGTCCCATTGCTGCAGCACCAGAATGATGCCCAGCAGGCTCAGGCCGATCACCAGCAGGGCGGTCAGCGGATGGAACAGCCAGCGCAGTGCATGGGTCAGGTGTTGCAATGGTCGTTGCGGGCGCAGCAGTGGAATACGGAAGAACAGGTAGTGATGCAGCCACCAGCGCCAGCTCAACCAACTGCCTTCTTCGTCCCTGGCCTGCAGGCGCGCCAGGGCTGCCGGGCCGGCACGCAGCAATTGGTGCTGCTCAAGGAACTGGTGAAAGTCGAGAATCTGCTCCACGTCAGGCTTGAGCGCGGTGCCTTCGGCGATCTGCTCGCTGATCTGCCGCGCCGACTGGCCCCAGCGCAACAGGCATTCGAACTCCAGCCAGCCGATGCGGTAGAAACGGTTGATCACCGTGTCCTGAATCACCCACGCCGGTTCACCGCTGCTGCCGTGGGCGGCCTCGATCAGGCGCAGGTCCTCGCGCAGGGGTGGCAGGGGCAGGTCGGCCGGATCGGGCATTACCAGCCACTCCAGGCGCGCAACGTCGCCAATGGCCTGCGCAGCAGGTAATAACCGAGCAACACGCGGCCGCCATACAGTTTGGCGGTCCCGTGCAGGCCGAGACGGGCATGTTCCGGCGCGCCGTCGATGCTGGCCAGCAACCGGTACGCCACCACGCCTTCATCACTGGGCCGCGCCTGATAACTGGTTTCGAGGATTTTTCCCTTGAGTGGCGTCAACGGGTAGGCGGTAAGAAACAAAGTGACCTCGGCACCGGGCTCCAGGGCAATGGCATCGGCCACCGCGAGCTGGATCAACATGGCCGGTTGCGTCGGATCGGCCACCTGCATGATCCGCTCGCCGGTCACCACGGGCTTGCCCAGCCAGTCGTTGGGATCGCTGAACACCGCGACACCGTTGCGTGGCGAGATGACCTGAGTGCGCTTGAGCTGGGCCTGCACCGCCGCCAATTCAGCCCGGCGTTGCTGGGCGCGACCTTCAAGCAGGGTCAGTTCGTTTTTGCTCTGGGGGTTGTCGAAGGCTCGCTGGCTGGCGGCCTGCAACTCGGCATCGGCCACCGCCACTTCCTTGCCGAGCACCTGGGCGCGGCTGCGCAGGGTGGTTTCGTCCAGGGAAAACAGCAATGTACCGGCCTCCACCGGTTGATTGGGGCGGACCTGCATCCGCTCGATCACCCCGTCGATGGGCGAACTGATGATCTGCGCCTGACGGGAAACGATTTCCGTGGGCGCCAGCGCCGTCTGGCGCACGGGCAACAGCAGTAACCCGGCCAGCCCGGCAATGATCAAGAGGGCCTGGCGTCGGCTCAGACGCCAGTTCAGCAGTCGATGGCGGCGGGTCAGTGCCCACCAGCAGTAGCCCCAGGTCTGCATCAGGGTAGGCAGGGTCTGTTGCACCAGTGGCGCAGGTGCCTGTTCGAGCAGCACCAGCAATAGGCCGAGGCGCTCGCCGTGGCGTCCATGCACGGGGATGCACCAGAGGTGTTGCGGCCACCATTCATCCCAACCGTCGGCAATTTCCACCGGAGGCTGCAACTGCTCCCGATCCAGCAAGACCGGTTGCGGGTCTGTGGCCTGGCTGGCAATCCAACGGCTGGCACGGCGTAGCCAGACCAGATAGGGCGAATCTTCACTGGGCCGGGACAAGCCGGACACCTGCAACAGCTCAAACGACTGGCCGTGCCGGGCGAACACCAGTGCCTGATGAAAATGCAGCAAAGGGTAGAGATCGTTGGCCATGGAGAAGGCCAGCGCATTCAAAGTGTCGGCCTGCAGGGCGCGATCGCGCAGGGCCGTCAGCTCCAGCAGCAATTGCAGCGGGGGTGGTGCTTCACTCATGGTCATCGAAGAACCGTGCCGTGCCGCTCATGCCGGCAATCAGATCGGGATTTTTGCCATCGAACTGAGCTTCGAGTTCGACGGTCTGGGCCACGGCGTCGACCCGCGAGTTGATGACGCTGACGTGGGCCGGGTAGTCCTTGCCGGTTTCGTGGATGTTGATCCGTAGAGGTGCCCCCGGCTTGAGTTTTTTCAACAAGGTCGAGGGCACATTGAGCCGGACCTTGAGTGCGCCGTCGCTGACCAGGTCGAACAAGGGCGTGCCGGCGCTGACCGTCTGGTAGGGCTTGACGTAGACCTTGGCGACACGCCCGGAGAAGGGCGCGATGACCTGGCAGTAGCTGCTTTGGGCAGCAGCCATGGCTCGGGCGCCATCGGCCTTGAGTACTTCGGTATTGGCCATGGACACTTCCAGGTCACCCACGGCGTCGAGTTTGCGCAGGTTCTTCTTGGCGTCGAGGTTTTGCCGGGCCATGGCCAGTTCGGCAACGGTGACTTTTGCGCGCGCCTCGGCTTCGTTGCAGTTGAAGCGGGCCAAAGGGGCTGACTTGGCGACGGCCTGGCCGAAGGTCCCGCGCAGTTCGGTGAGTGTGCCGGCCATCTGGCTGGACAAGGTGGTTTCCAGCTCCGGGGCCAACAAGACCCGAATGGCCGACGCTTCGTCGGCCGTCTGGAGTGTTTCGGTTTCCTGCGCCAGAGCGGGCAGGGCGTTTACGAGCAACGGCAGAATCAATGCGACGGACTCAAGGGTTCGTTGGCGCATAAGGCGTTCCTTGCTGGGTGACGAGCAGGCGCTTGTTCTCCTGCTCGTGCAGGGTGCGATTGATCTCGCGGGCCAGGGTCTTGATATCGTGCTTGTCGATTTCAGCCGGCAGAACATCCAGGCCGACCGAGTTGTACAACCGACCCCAGGCGGCCTGGGCACTGGAGAATGCCGCTTCGCGCTGGTAGCGCGACAGCAGGTAGCGGCCTTCGGCACGGATCACTTCCAGTTCCGAACCCAGGTTATTGCTTTGCGCGGCATGGGCGTAATCGAGCAGGCTACGGTCCACGCGCAGGCTTTCCTCGGAGAACGCCACCTCCTGGCAGGCCAGTTGATAACGCAGGGTACCGACCCGGACCTGGGTCAGGATGGCCATGGACAGGGCCACTCGGCGCATGTCATCGGTTTCGCTCTGGGACTGTTGGGCGGCATTCAGAGAAGGCAGTTGCAGCAGCTTGAGCAGGTTCATCGAGACTTGCAGGCCGGTTGCCATCCAGTCGTTGTTATAGGCCAGTGAGTTGGAGTCGTAGCGGTAACCGTAGTCCACGCTGACGTTGGGCCACAGTTGGGCCTTGGCGATTTCCAGGTCTTTTTCGTTGACTCGCTTGCGATACCACTCCTCCATGATTTCCGGCCGGTTCTGCAGCGACAGCAATTCCAGCTGGTCCATGCGCTGGCCCAGTTGTGGCAGGGCCGGATCCGCCTGGTCGGCCAGGACCATGTGCGAACCGGGTGGCAGTGACATCAGGGCGGCCAGTTCGGCCTGGGCAAACTCCAGATCCTGGCGGCGCACGGTCAACAGGTACACCGAGTCGAGCAGGGCGCGCTGGTAGGCCAGTATTTCCTGGCGTGGCAGCAGGCCACGGGTTTCAGCCTCGCGGGCCTGGACCAGGGCGCGGTTGGTGCGCATCAGCAGTTCGTCCACCTCAGGCATCAGGCGTTGGGCGGCCAGCGCTCGCCAATAGGCATTGCGCACATCCTGCAGGACGTTCTGGGCCACCTTGCGCCGGCGCTCTTCGGCCATGAGTATCTGGTCGGACTTCTGCTGGGTGCGGTAGTAGGCCACGCCAAAATCCAGGAGGCTCCAGCTCAAACCGAGCCCCGCCAACGTGCGGTAACGGTCTTCGGAAGTCGAAGGGCGCAAGCTCTGCTGGCGGTCCTCGATACCGATCGAGGTACCGCCCGAATCGTTGTTGCGTCCGGCGTATCCAGCCGATGCCACCAGCCGGGGCAGCATTTCGTGGCTGGACACATCGCGCAAGTCCGAGGCGAGTGCGCTCTCCATCAGTTTGAGCCGATAGTCCAGGTTGTACTTCAGTGCCCGGGCTGCCGCCTCGTAGAAAGTGATGGGGGCGGTGATGGGCTCCTGGTTCTGGTACATGCGCGCCTGGTCGTTGACGATCCGCTGGCGGTTCTCATCCTCGGTGATGGCCTTGGGCTCGAGTTGCGAGCAGGCGCTGAGCAATATGACCGAAGCGATGGCAGTACTGACGAACCTGGTCGCGTTAGTAGGCATACTCAATCCTTTGTTGATGACGAGCTTATTCAGGCATGTTGCGTCCATGCCGATACAGGCGATGCGCGGCGGCGTGCAATTGAGCGGTGAAGCCGCGCGGGGTCCTTGTCTCTTTGGGGTGTTCGACCTGGGCCGGGCCTTTGGTCAGGTGGGCCGGGTCAACGGTAAACACCGATGGATCGCTCAACAGATCGTCGGCACTCAGGCCGATACGGCCCTGACGGCCCAACAACCAGGCCAGTTCCAGGTCGCTGACAGTCTGGCTCTGGCGCACCACCTGGCTGACGAATTGGCCCTGTACTTCACCCAGGCCGGCACCGATCGATTCACTCTGCTGCGGTGCTGCCAGCGCCAGCCAGATACGACTGCCGTCGGATTGCCAACCGGAAACCTCCTGCAGCAGCGCGTCGCGCTCCACCACCGGGCTGATGAAGATTGCAGGTCGCACATCAGGTATCGGCAGGTTCGTGAATGTATCGCTGGCGCCCCGGTTGAAAATCGCTTCTGCAGGAGCGGGAATGAAAGGCGCGGCGATGTCGAGGACGATGCTCAGCTCGGCCTGGTCGCTGGCACCGGCCAGGTCATTGATGGTGTAGGTGAACACGTCCCGCAGCACCTGCCCCAGGCCTGCCGCCGCCAGGACTTGCGGGTTGGTCAGGTCGATGGAATAGGTATAGCTGCCATCGGCATTGAGGATCAGCGTGCCATAGAGCCCTTGCAGGGGTTGGCCGATGATGCCGGCAGTGCCGCTCGCGTTTTCGGCGCCCGTACGGATGGCCACTACGTGCAGATTATCGTTGGCGTCCACGTCGGTATCGTTGGGCAAGACATTGCCGCTGGTTTGTGGGGCAGACACTTCACTGTTGGCGACGCTGCTGTCGTTTTGCGCCACGGGGGCGTCGTCGGCGCCTTGGATAACCACGGTCAGGCGGGCATCGGAGGTTGCACCGACGCTGTCGCGCATGCGGTAGGTGAAGGTTTCCGACAGGGTATTGCCGGCGGTGCGCAGGGCCTGGACGGTGGGGTTGTTGTTGTCGATCACATAGCTGTAGCTGCCATCGGCGTTCAGGGTGAGCTGGCCGTAGCGGCCGATCAGGACCTGTCCGGCGCTGGCCGCTTGTCCGGTTTCGCTGACAACGTTGAGCACCTGTCTGCTTTCACCGTTGGCGACGCTGTCGACGTCGGTGTCGTTGTCCAGCACATTGCCGGTGCCGTTGCTGCCCGGCGTGCCATTGGCGACACCACCGGCCTCCACAGCAATTGTCCCATCGTCCCGGGCCACAGGTGTGTCGTTGCGCCCATCGATGGTGAGGGTCAACTGGGCCGTGTCAGTGGCGCCAAGCACGTCACTCAGGGTGTAGGTGAAAACGTCCGTCAGGGTTTGCCCGCTGATGCGCAAGGCCTGCACGGCGGCGAGGCTGTTGTCGACGATATAGGTGTAGCTGCCGTCGGCATTGATCGTGAGGTCGCCATAGAGGCCTCGCAATGCCGTGCCGACGGTGCCGGCGACACCACTGGCGGCTTCGGCACCGGTGCGAATGGCCGCAATGTGCAGGGCATCGCCTTCGGCGTCCGTATCGTTGGTAATGACATTGCCACTGGGGTTCACGCCCGCCTGGGCATTGTTCAGGCCGCCGGCTTCCACCGCTGCCCCGGTGTCGTCGATGGCAACCGGGGCATCGTTGCGGCCACGCACGACGATGTTGATTTGTGCCAGGTCGCTCAAGCCACCCAGGTCGGTGACCTGATAGGTGAAGGTGTCCTGGAGAAACTGCAACGGTCCAAGCGCCTTTACCGTGGGGTTTTCGCTGTCGACGTTGTAGATGAAGCTGCCGTCGGCGCCAATGATCAGTTCACCGTACAGGCCGATTACCAGGGTGCCGCTGGTGCTGTCGGTACCGGCATTGACGCTGGCCAGGGCCCCCGGCACGGATTCGGTGCCGGCGCGTACTGCGCTCACCTGTTTCTGATCGCCCTGGTCGACATCGGTGTCGTTGGGCAGCACGTTGCCGGTGGGGTTGACGCTGTTGCCGGCGCCGTTGTCGGCCGCCGCCAGAGCGAAGTCGTCGTTGGCAACGGGTGCGTCAAAGGCGCCGCGGATGGTGATGATGAGGGGGGCGTTATCTGAAAAACCGAGTCCGTCGAGCATTCGGTAGGTAAAGGTTTCAACCAGAATCTCGCCGGCCTTCAAGGCCTGCACCGCGGCGAGGTTCTGGTTGATGGAATAGGAGAAGCCACCATTGTTGCCAATCACCAGGTTGCCATACAGTCCGCCGATGACCTGCCGGGTACCCACCAGTTCGAAGGCTCTGTTTGTGTCGGGAAGCCCGAGGTGAATGCCGGTGACGAGCCTTGAATCGTTGCTGTCGACATCACGATCATTGGTCAGCACGTTGCCGCTGGGGTCGACGCCCGGCGTGGTGTTGAAAGTGCCCCCGGCCTCATCGGCGATGGCGAAGTCGGGAACCGCCAGGGGCGAGTCGTCGCTGCCGCGAATGGTGATGGTGAGAATGGCCGTGCTGGTCGCCCCTGCAAGATCGCGAATAGTGTAGGTAAAGGATTCCTTCAGGGTATCGATCAGGGAGCGCAGTGCCTGGACCGCCGGGTTGTTGTTGTCCAGCTGGTAGTTGTAGCTGCCGTCGGCATTGAGGGTAAGGGTGCCGAAATTGCCGGTCAGGGGCGTGCCGATCACGCCTGTCTTGAGGCCCTGGTTGACGCCGATCACCGTCAGGGTCTCGCCAAAGGCATCCACATCGCTATCGTTGGTCAGGACATTGCCGCTGGGGTTGAAGCCCGGCAGGGAGTTGTTCAGCCCGCCGGCTTCTATGGCCGTGGCACTGTCGTCTTGCGCAATCGGGGTGTCATTGGCGCCCTGGATGGTGATCAGAAGGCTGGCGCGGTCTTCGGCGCCGGCGGCATCGATCACGGTGTAGCTGAAGTTGTCCGCCAGGGTGTTGCCGACGCGCAGTTGCTGCACTTCGGTCATGGTGTTGTCCAGGCGATAGGTGTAACTGCCATCGGCATTGAGAGTCAGCCAGCCGAAGACCCCACGCAACTCGGTGCCCAGCACGCCAGCGGTGCCGGTGCCTGTCTCGGTGCCGGTGCGTACCGAGGATACGGCCCGGGTTTCGCCGTAGTCGTGGGCCGGCAGGTCAGCCGGGATTTCACCGCCGTCCACATCGCTGTCATTGGTCAGTACATTGCCGCTCGGGTCCTGGCCGGGAACATTGTTGTTCAGGCCGCCTGCTTCAATAGCCGTGCCGGCATCGTCGATGGCCACCGGATTGTCATTCTGGCCGCGGATCACCACGATGATTTCTGCGGTGTCGGTCTCTGGCGTGGGGGTGGTGCCATCGCTGATGGTGTAAGTGAAGCGTTCCAGCAGCAGGTCGCTGCTCAAGCGCAATGCTTCTACGTCCGGGTTGCTGTTATTGACGGTATAGGTGTAGCTGCCGTTCGAGTTGATGGTCAGGGTGCCGTACAGGCCGATTACGGTGGTGCCGCCGGTCACTACCGGCACCGGCGTGCCGGACGTACCTTCGGCCTGGATGAGGATTACGGTGATCGGGTCGCCGTCCGGGTCGAACGCCGTGGCAGTGGCATCGCCGCTGGGGTTGACCCCGGGCGACGTGTTGTTGATGCCGCCGCTCTCGGTGGCCAGCGACACCAGGTTTTGCGCCACGGGCGGGTCATTGACGCCGTGTACGGTGATGACCAGTTGCGCCACGTCGGTCAGGTTTTCGCTGTCGACCAGGCGGTAGGTGAAGAATTCGGTGACGGTCTGTCCGGCCTGCAGGGCCTGGACAGTCGCATTGGTACTGTCGACGTCGTAGAAGAACGAACCGTCGGCACCGATGCGCAAGGTGCCAAAGAGCCCGTTGATCAGCGTGCCGTTGGCCGAGGTCGTACCGGCAGTGACGCTCGTCAGCGTTCCGCCATTGTTGACGAAATTCTGCTCGGATGAGGCGATTACACCGTCGACCCGCAGCAGGCTGCTGGGTCGGTCGGCACGGTCCACGTCCTGGTCCACGCCGTTGCCTCCCGGTTGGTCAATGGGACCGGGGCGGCTGGGAAACAGGATCACATTGCCGGTGGGGTTGCTCTCCGCCGCATCGCCATTGGTTGAAGCCGCTTGCGCAGCCGCCTGGTCGTCGCTGGCCACAGGGTTGTCGAACGCGCCCTGGATGACGATGCGCAACTGGGCCACATCGTTCAAGCCACCTGCGTCGGTCAACCGGTAGCTGAAGAACTCGATCAATTGGTCATTGGCGCCCAGGCGCTGGACCGCCGTGTTGTTGTTATCGACGACATAGCGGTAGCTGCCGTCGGCATTGATCGTCAGGGTGCCGAAGGTTCCATTGACGCTGGTGGGAGTGCCCGCGGCAACGGCGACGAAGGTACCTGCCGCGGTCTCGCGCAAGGCGCGGATGCCCACCACGGTTTTCGTTTCGCCGTTGGCGACGCTATCGACGTCGGTGTCGTTGCTCAGCACATTGCCGACGGCATCGGCGCCGCCGGAGCCATTGGCCACACCGCCTTTTTCGATGGCGGTGTCGGCATCATCGACACCTGCCGGCGTATCGTTGGCGCCCTGGATAGTCACGGTCAGGGTCGAACTGCTGGTCGCCCCGGCAATGTCGGAAAGCACATACGTGAACTGTTCGGTGAGAATCTGGTTGGCCAGGCGCAAGGCCTGTACCTGAGGGTTGTTGTTGTCGACGATGTATTGGTACGTACCGTTGCTGTTGACCACCAGTTGACCGAACTGGCCCGTGATCGCGGTGACACTGTTGGCCGGGATGGCCACCTGCGAGGCCAGGTTCACGCCTGCCGAGGCTATATGCAGTTGGTCGCTATTGGTGGCGATGTCCACGTCAGTGTCGTTGGTCAACAAATTGGCCTGGGGGTTGACGCCGGGCACGTTGTTGGCGGTACCACCGGCTTCCACTGCCACTGCGGTGTCCGGAAAGGCTTGCGGGTTGTCATTCACGGCGGCGAGCACGATCAGCAGGCTGTCCTGGTCGGTCAGGGCATCGGCCGGCGTGCCAGGCGTGCCGTCGCCATTGGCATCGCCGAAATTACCCTGGTCGTTGCTCAAAACGGTCAGGGTGTCGTTTCCGTTGAAGTTGGCATTGCCCAGATAGAGCAGGTTGGCCAGGGCCAGGTTGATATCGGCCAGGTTGCCGGTGAGGTTCAGGTTGGCGGTATTGCTACCCGTGACCACGACGCCGGGCGGCGTGGCGCTCAGGGACAGGGTACCGTGCAGCACGGTCAAGGTGATGCTCAGGGTGCGATCGGCAGGGTTGGGATCGCGGTCGGCATCCACGTCCGCCACGCGAATGCCGGTGATAGGCAGCGGGATATCCTCCTGACCGTTCTGGGTGCCAGGAAGAATGTTGACCGGGGCGTCGTTCTGTTCGACGAAACCTGCGTTCGCATTGGCCGTGGCGGCATCGCCGAGGGTGACGTTGATCTGGCCCAGGGGCGTGGCAGCCTCAGTGTCGATACGCACGCGCAGGCTACCCAGCGGTTGCGGGTAGCTGATCAAACCGGCCGGTACATCGATGCGGAATACCCCGGTCGGCAGCACGCCGAAATGGTATTGGCCATTGGCATCGGTCAGGGTGCTGAACTGCAGGTTGTCGGCGGTGGTGGCCAGTGAGCCGTCGAGGCCGGCCCAGGTCAGGGTCACGGTTTGCCCGGCCAGGCCGGCACCATCGGGTACGGCGCTGGCGGTGGCCGAGGCGGTGTCGTTCCACAAGGTGCCGCTGATGACACCCAGCCCTGCATTGTCGTGAAGAATGTACTGGTTGGGCCCCACGGTACTGCCCGTGCGCTCACCGGTAACAGTACCGTCAGGGCCGATCGCAGAGCCGCCGAAGCTGGTGAAGGTTTCTGGCAGGCTGCTCCAGGTCAGGGTGGCATCGCTGCTGGCAATGACCGCATTGTTGGGCAGGGTCACCTGATAGAGCACGCTGACCTTCGTGCCGACGTTCAGTTGGGCGAAGTCTACGCTCAGGCCACCGGTGGTGCTGAACGTGACGCCGCTTGGCAGGTTGCCCGGGCCGAAGCTGGTGCCGTTGATCTGCACACTGATCAGGGTATAACCGCTGCCGCCGACGAAGCTGTCGGTGAGGTGGGTGTCGTAGGCAGGCAGGCCACCGTTTTGCGTGAAGTTGATTTGTACGGTGGCCGTACCGGTGCTGCCGCTCGGGTTCGGGTCGAAACTGCTGATGAATTTGTCCAGGCCGGTGAAACCGGGTTCCACCACCTGCTCGAAAATGGTGTCGCTGCTGGACCGGCCAATACCGTTGACAATTTCGTGGGCGGTCACTGGCAACTGGGCACCGGCAATATTGGACGCTTCATTGCTGACACGGACGTTGAACTCCAGGGAGATACCTTCCAGGTCGGCATCACTTTCCGCGTTGACCAGGTTGCCCAGGTTGAAAGTAATGGTCTGACTGCCGTCGGGGTTGGTGACCACGACCACGCGAGTAGGGTCGAGTATCCCGGTGGGCGCTACACCGGAAAGGTCCGGGGTGATTGGCAGGGCTTCGGGGTTGTTCTGGTTGCCGGTGACATTGAGTGTGCCCCCGACGATCAGGTTCGCATCACTGGACAAGCCGCCGTTGGAAATGAAGGCGATGCGCAGGGCGTTGGCCAGGGCATCGGGCGAGATGAACTCAAGGCCGTTGGGCAAGGTGATCTGAATCTGATAGTTGGGGTTATTGCCCTCGGGGACCAGCACGACCACCCGATAGCGGATGATCTCTCCGATGGTCACCGCCTCCAATGGTGCAGTCGTCGGGATCGCCGCCAGACTGTCGGGCAGGCCGCCGACCCGCGAGATTTGCATTTTCTGGGCGACGTCGATGACCAGGACCGAGCTTGTGCGATAGTCGTTGAGCACACCGCTGCCGATGAGGCCGTCGACACCCGTGCGCTCGCTGGCCTGGGTACCGTCCAGGCTGGTCCATTGCGCCGTCGCGGTATTGGTAAAAACCGACTCACCGGCGGCCGTGGCATTGACCACGCCGGTCACCTGCAAGACGATGCTGCCGCCTTTGGGGATATCGATATTGGCGCCATTGACCGTGCGCAACTGGCCGTTGACCAATATGAAGTCCACGCCGCCGTTGTTGGTTGCACCGTTCTGATAGAGCACGCCGGTCAGGGTCAGGTTATTGAGCTCGGTCGGCAGGTTGTCGAGAAAGGTGATGTCGAAGGCATTGAAATCGCTGCTGGCATTGCCATTGCTGAGGGTGATGTTGAACGAGACCACGTCGCCCTGATCGTAGCCGGCGGGGTTGGCGACCGAGGTCAGGACCTGGGTCACCTGCAGTGTCGGCTCGCGAATGGTAATGGTCGGTTCCCCGCCTGTGATTGCAACGGCGCGATCCAGCGGCGTCGCGCCATTGGCGGTGTCGCCATCCGGGTCGCTGTACAGTGCTTGTGTACTGTTCTGCAGGGATTTGGTGGCCTGGTTGCCGATGACGTTGTTGGCGACCAGTTGCAGGCGGATCACAAAGCTGTTGTTGCCGGTCACATTGTCGGCGTTGGCGCTGGAAACGCTGAAGGTCAGCCGACCATCGACACCGTCGCCACCCAGGGTGCCGCCTTGGCCGGTAAAGCTGCTGACCACCACGGAGCCGGCGAAATTGGCGGCAAGGGCACCGCTACCGGCCGTGGTGGTGATGATCTGATAGCCCAGACCACCGTTGAAGCTGGTGTCCAGGCGCAGGCCCGGTGGTATGAGGTCGTCGATACGCAGTGTCTGAGTGGTGCCTTCAGGCAGGGTGACGACGATGTCGTAGCGCATGCTTTCGCCCACCACCAGGTCGCTGCCGGTGGTGTGGGGGGCACTGGAGTCGCCGTTATCGAGGCTGCCATCGGCGAAAGTCTTGCGCACATCGGGCGCAGCCACCTGTTGGCTGGCAAGGTCCTGCAGGTCGGTGGGCGTGAAGTCCTGACCATTGTTGACGCTGGCATAGTTGGTCAGCACGCCCGTACTCTGCAAGCTGCGGCTGGCGTCGATGGTGGCGCTGACCACCACGTCATAGCTGATCACCAGCAGATTGGCACCGCTGTTGTCGGCGGCTGTGCCGCTGCGCCCCGCCAGCAGCGTGGCCTGGCCGCCGGCGTCCAGGAAAGTCACCTGGTTGCCGGTCACGCTGTAGTCCACACCGAGGATCAACTGTGTGCCGTCGCCCCGGTAGATTTGCAGATTGGCACTGGCCAGGCTGCCTCCGACGAAACTCAGGCCCGTCGGCAAAGTGATACGGGTAATCACGTCGAAGGCGCCGCCACCTCCGCTGTTCTCGATGGCTGTCACCAGACGCAGCAGGTCGCCGCCGTCGATACCGCTGACATTGCCGTCCACGGCCGCCAGGTCAATCACGCTGCCGCTGAAAGGCACACCCTGGGTACCCGGCGCGTTCCAGCTGCCGGTGGTGCCGGTGACCGTGCCATTGGACGCAGCCACCACCCCATGCTTGATCGCCAGTACCGGTTCGGCGATGGAGGTGATGACGGCGACATCGGATGAAATCAAGGTCCGGTCGGTCAGGGTGGTCTGCTGGCTGGACTGGGCCAGCACATCCAGCGAACGCTGATCGGCAAACGGTTGGTCACCCACGCGCAGGGTAAAATTCACCACGATGCGGCTGCCGACAGTGGCAGCTGACACAAAGTTGCCGAAATCGAAGATCACCGAGTTGCCCGGGCCGCTGGTGACGCTGACCAGGGCACCGGCGTTGGTGTTGCCGGTGCCGATCTGCCATTGCCCGGCCTGATCGCCCACGGTCCAGGTAATGGCCGACACATCGAACAACGGCAAGGGCAGGTAGGTGGTCAGCTTGAATTGTTCGTAGTCGCCGGTCACCAGGTCGTAACTGAGCTGGAAGGTGACTTCGTCCCCCGGGCGCAGCTCGCCATTGCTCGGCGGCGGCAGGTTGTTGACGTCCAGCACCAGGATGTCCACGGTGTGGGTGGGCACCGTGCTCAGTGTTGCCGAGGTATCGGTCTCCGAGGCCCCGGTCAGGTTGAACGGATCTTGCAGGAGGGTGCCGTCGACGACGGCGTTGTTGCCCACGTCATCGCCTTCGTTGATCTCGCTGTGGGGCGCTCCGGAAGGTGGCTTGTAGCTTTGCCCGACCACGGCGGAGTAGCTCAGTACTGCCAGCACGGCACCCTGCAGTTGCGTATCGAAGGCCAGGTCACCGTTGAGCCAGCCGCGGAATTCGAAAAATGCGTTTTGCAAGGATTGGGCGATGTCGAAGACCAGCGACGTGGTGCCGTCGGCGTTGACCACCGGGGGCGCGGTCACCAGGGTAATGGTCTGCGACACCCCGTTGAGCGTAACGGTCATGGTCGGTGTGCCGACCAGGGTCTGGCCGTCGCTGAGTTGGTCACGCACCACCAGTTGACCGCCGCCGAAGAAGTCCTTGCCGAAGGCGAAGAAGTCGGACACCGCGATATTGAGGGTGTACTGCAAGGTATCGCCGGGGGTCAGGCCGGGCGTGCCAAGATCGGTCTGTTCGGTCACTTGCTTGAGCAGGGTGATGGACTTGGCGACAAATGTGGTGATTTCGCCGGTACCGCTGAAGTCGATGGTGGTGTTCGGCGCCACCACATCCCGTGGGTCCAGTGGTGTCCACTGGCCGGACGCTGAAGGCGCACCGATGGTAATGGTGACGGCGTCTCCGGTGACCGGATTGAGAATCGTCTGGCCGTCGCCGTTGATCTCCGGTACATAAAACGCGACGACCGTGCTGGTCGGGCCCGTGAGGGTGGCATAGTGAACGGTAAATGAGTCGATAAAGACGTCATTGGCAGCGATCAGGGCGGCAATGACGGTGGGGTTCGTCACCACAGTGCCGTCGTGTCGGGTGATCGAAGTGATGACGCCGCCTGGTCCGGGAGTGATCGCATTGACCTGGATATTGTCAGGCAGCGGCTGAGTGATCGACACATTGGTGAGGGTCTGGCCGGGCGCCGGGTTGACCGTCAGGGTCAGGGTGCGTTCGAAATTGGGGCCTGTGGCCGTTTCGCCTTCAGGGGCGTTGATCGTCTGGTCAAAAGTCAGGACACTCGGGTGCAGCACAAGGCTCGCGGTCCCGGCCTGAATCAGGCTTGGGTCGGCCAGGGGATTGTCCTGGGCATCGTTGCCGAACTGGAAGCCACCGTTCACTTTCACGGTCAGGTCGGGGCTGCCATTGGAGAAGCTGGTATCGGCCAGGTTGCTCAGGCTTGCCGTCACCTGCACGGCAATCACGGGCTGATCGGTAGTAACACTGGCAAAGGGCAGTTCCAGCACCACCAGTTGATCCCCCGGGTTCATGCCGAAGGTCGTGGCCGACAGGACCAGAAAGTTGCCGTTGGCGTCTTTGGCAAGCGGGTGGGTAGCGTTGCCTGCTGCATCGAACACTACTACGTGACTGACCAGGTTCTGGCCCAGGTAACTGGCAGAAATGAAGGTGGCGCCATCGTTACCGTCCTTGCCGGTGGCCGGCATGAACAGGTCGATGAAGGGCGCAAAGCCTGGCTGTGTCGAGGTATTGGAAAAATTGACGGTGAAACTGAACTGGTCGCCCAGCAGAACTTGCTGGGCTGTGGTCGGCAGGGCTGCCGTGGGTGCGGCGTCTGGCAACAGCCCGGTGAATTCAGCCAGGGCCAGGCTGCTCAAGGCGATGGGCTTGTCGATGTCACCCACGTGCACTTCCAGCGTCCAGTCGCCCCCGGCTGCGGCACTGCCGGTGTCGTTGTTCGACGCCCCGACATCGGCGCCGGTCCAGCGGGTCAGTTCGGTGACCAGGGTCTGGCCGGCGGTGCCAGCCCCGATGTTGCAGCCGTACAACTGGATGTCCGCTTTGTCGGTGAGGTTGTGCTGCCATTGCTGCAAGGTTTGCGCAAATTGGTCCACGTTGTCGGAGCTGATTGTGCGATTGCCGAGGGTGAACTGGCCGGCTGCACCGTGTGAGAGCACCTGGATGGAATCGACCTTGCCCAATTGCTCCAGCGCTGCCGAGATCGCGGCCAGGCCATCCTGGTTGCTATTGACGACAATGGCGGTGACGTTGCCCGGTAGTTGGGCCAGCAGTTGCTCGCGGTTTTCGATGCGGCTGTCCAGTACCAGCAGGCTGCGCGCAGCGGAGGGCGCTTGTTCGGTGGTAGGGCGGCCTTCGGTCGGTGCGGCGTGTGCGGCGGCATCGGGAGCTGCCGGCGCCGCTACTACGGGATTGGCATGATGCTGGTCGGCGGCGGCCGAGGCGGCGGCACCGTCGAACAGTATTCGTGGCTCCAGGGCCAGTGATTGACGTTGAGGACGCAGGTGAAGGCCTGAGAGCAGACGCGGTGGTGCTTGCATGGTGGAGCCCCCGAACTGCCGCTACCGTAGAACATTCTTATTTGCAAACGCATAGTTCGACAGGTTCAGCGTAGGTCGCTTTTCTCGCATTTCCAGACGTCGGGGCAGCGTTCGGAAGGCTTTGAGACATGCGGCACGGTAGCCATTAGCCATAGCGGGGGCTTGGTCGGCGTCGGGCTCTGCCGTGCCTCGAGTGATTTCAGGCTGGCGGTTGGCCAAACACCGGCCGAAAGAAACTGCGCTCATAACTGAGGATGCAGCGGGTCTCTTCGGCGTAGCGGAACGCGGCGATGCAGTCCGGGTCGTTCATGGACTGTTGGCGATAGGATTCGTACGCCGCAAGGCTGGGGAAGGTGAACATCGCCATGGCGATGTTGTTGGCGCCCTCGGAGGGCAGGAAGTAGCCGTGGTGCTGGCCGCCGAATTTTTCCACCAGCGGGATCCACAGTTTGCCGTAGTGTTCGAACGCGTCGAGTTTGTAGGGATCGAGCACGTATTTCAGGTAGCAAGTGACCATCGCGTTTTCTCTCTGTCAGGGTTGGTTGTTCGTGGAACTGTCCGGCAGGTCGCGCAGCACTCGCGCCGTCACCTGGGTTACGTCGTTGCCTGCTGCATCGTCACTGCCATCGCGTTTGAGCCATTCGGCCGGGGGCAAGCCGACCACGTTGAGGAAGGTCCGGGAAAACGAGGCTTGGGAGCTGTAGCCGACCGTCGCGGCAATCACCTTGATCTGTACCCCGTCGCGCAACAGGTCCTGGGCCAGTTTCATGCGCCAGGTGGTGACATAGCCCATGGGCGAGATGTCCATGATTCGGGAGAAGCAGGCCGAGAACTTCGACCGTGACATGTTCGCCAGGCTGGCCAGTTTCTCGACGGTCCAGAGCGCCTCGGGTTCCTGGTGAATGCGATTGAACACGGGCGCTAGGCGCCCGTCCTGCAGGGCGTAGAGCAGACCGCCGGAAATCTTGCCTTCCATGACCGAACGCCGTACCAGCAACACGAAAACGTATTCGAACAGCAGGTTCAGCGCCTTGCTGCGGCCCGGGGCCTGGCTCTGGAATTCGTCGATCAGGGTGCCAAGCAGGGGCATGAGGTTGCTCAATTGCCGGAAGGGGAACACCAGGGTTTGCTTGAGCCCCAGCGGGAACGGCTGTAGCGAGTGACGCCCGAACTGGAACGAGGCGCAGATCAGCTCCGCGCCGCCTGCCGAGCTTGAGCGCAACTGGTAGCGGCAACTGCTGGGACAAAACAGCACGCTGGGCTCGGTGATGGATATTTTCGGCAGGCCTGGCTGCACCATATCGATATCGCCGCGGCTGATCACATGAATGAACGCCATGCCCGGCGGCTTATCGAGTAGCAGGGTGCCGTCCATTGGACCGGCGAAGAACAGACGGCCCTGCAGGTGCGTGCGTTCGAAGAATTCGGAAAGGATATCCATGTTGGAGACGTCCGGGTAAAGACTGTGTACGGCCTGGCAAAAGTGGGGCAGGTCGCGGCCGTAGGATGCAGCTCTCTCCCATGGCAAACAACCCCTTGAAGGGGCCATGGCGCAGAACGACCGTCGTCCATTCACAGGAGCCTACAGACATGAGCAATGATCCGATTCGTACCACCCCACAGTACGCCGACCCGGCAGAGCCCGCGCTCCCCGACCCGGGCATGAAGCTTGACCTGTCACGCGCGGCGTTGGTAGTGATCGACCCGCAAATCGATTTCCTCAGCCCCGAAGGCGTGAGCTGGGGGGTATTCGGCAAGAGCATCGTCGAACACGATGTGGTCAATCATCTGGGCCAGTTGTTCGCCGCCGCCAAGGGCGCGGGCATCACCGTTGCCGTCTCCCCGCATTATTACTACCCATGCGATCACGAATGGCAGTTCGGCGGGCCGCTGGAGAAGGTCATGCACAGCATCTGCATGTTCGATCGCCAGGGGCCGCTGACCCTCGACGGTTTCGAAAACTCCGGCGCCGACTTCATGCCCGAGTTCAAGCCCTACATTCTCGACGGCAAGACCATCATCGCTTCGCCGCACAAGGTCTACGGCCCGGAGACCAACGACCTGGCCCTGCAACTGCGCAAGAAGGGCGTTTCGCAGATCATCCTGGCGGGCATGGCGGCGAACCTCTGCGTCGAATCGCACTTGCGTGAACTGCTGGAGCAGGGCTTCGAGGTGGCCGTGGTGCGTGACGCCACCGCCGGCCCGACCACCCCGGAAGGCGATGGCTACCTGGCGGCACTGATCAACTACCGCTACATCGCCAACGCCCTGTGGACCACGGCGCAGACCCTGGACTATCTCAAGGCCTGATCATCCCCCAGGCACCTGGCGCTGCCCGTTTTGCCGGGCAGTGCCAGCTCACCGCGAGACCCGAATCATGCCCAGAATTCCCCCGCGTTATCGTCCACAGGTCACCGGCGTTATCCAGTCGGCCATCACCTGTGCCATTGCCACGGCGATTGCCAGTCCATCCGGTCTGTCGTCCCAGGCACTGCTCGTTTACGGGTTCAAGACCTGGCTGCTGGCCTGGACCACTCTCATTCCCTTCGTGCTGCTGGCAACGCCCTTGATCAAACGCCTGGCCGGGTTACTGGTGGCGCCAGAGCCGGATCGGCCTGCCGATCGGCGCGAACGAATTCGATAAAGGCCTTGAGTGTTGCCGGCACATGCCGACGACTCGGGTAATAGAGGTGCAACCCCGGGTAATAGGGGCACCAGTCCCCCAGTACCTGAATCAGGCGGCCGTCGGCCAGTTGCGCCTTGACCATGTCCTCGAAAATGTAGGCCATACCGACGCCGCGCACTGCCGGGTCGACCATCAGGCTCACGTCGCCCAGGGTCAGCGGGCCGTCGACTTCGATTTCCTGGGCGATACCGCCACGTTCGAATTCCCAGCGATACAGCGCGCCACTGGGGAAGCGATGACGGATGCAGGGCAGGCCATGCAGGTCCCGGGGTTGTTGCGGAGCGGGATGCCGGGCAAAGAATGCCGGTGAGCCGACGACCACCGAACGCAAGTAAGCGCCAATGGGCAACGACACCATATCGGCCTCCAGCCGTGCGCCGAAGCGCACGCCGGCATCAAAACCGCCGGAGACCACATCGACCAGGCCATCGTCGGCCACGATCTCCAGCTTCACGTCCGGGTAGGCCGCGAGGAACCGACTGGCCAGCGGCAGCACTACCAGTTCGGCGGCCTGGCGGCCGGCGGTGATCCGCAAGTTGCCCGAGGGTTTGTCGCGCAGATGGTTGAGGTCTTCCAGCGCATCGTCGATATCGCGAAAGGCCGGTTTCAATCGTTCGTACAGGCGTTCCCCGGCTTCGGTCAGGCCGACGCTGCGGGTGGTGCGGTTGAACAGCCTGACACCGAGGCGGTTCTCCAGCGTGCGCACCGAATGGCTCAACGCCGAAGGCGTCACACCCAGTTCGACGGCGGCACGGCTGAAGTTCAGGTGGTTGGCCACGCAAAGGAAGATCGAAAGGTCGGCTGCCGAAGGTGCTTTCATATGTGAGCAGGTTTCACAAAGCCATGAAAAATTATTGGGATTATCACATCAGTAGTGGAGTTCTACAGTGGCGTCAACTCATCGAGATGACCCGGCAATCAGGCAGGGTCGCAGACAGGAGGAGTTGATATGCGTACCTGGTTCATTACTGGCGCTTCCCGTGGTTTTGGCACCCTCGTCGCAGAACATGCCCTGCGTGCCGGTGACGCGGTGATTGCCACCGCGCGCAAACCCGAAGACATCACTGCCCGTCTGGGCGAACATCCGAACCTGCTGGCCGTGCGTCTGGACGTGACCCGCGAGGAAGAAGCCCATCAGGCCGTGGCAGAAGGCATCAAGCGTTTCGGCCGGATCGACGTACTGCTCAATAATGCCGGTTTCGGCGTGCTGGGTGCGGTGGAAGAAACCAGCGCCAAGGAGACCGAACGCCTGTTCGCCACCAACGTCTTCGGCGTGCTCAACGTGACCCGTGCGGTACTGCCGCACATGCGTCGCCAGCGCAGCGGGCACGTCATCAACATTTCCTCCATCGGCGGTTACCAGGCCTACATGGGGTGGGGTGTCTACGGCTCCACCAAGTTTGCGGTCGAAGGCATCACCGAGGCACTGCATCAGGAACTGGCGCCATTGGGCATCCATGCGACAGTGGTGGAGCCGGGGTTCTTCCGCACCGACTTCCTCGATGAACAGTCGCTGATCAAGACCGCACTGGAGCTGTCGGACTACGACGAGACAGTGGGTGCCATGCGCAAGTATGCCGAGTCGGCCAATCACGCCCAGCCGGGCGACCCGGTGAAGTTCGCCGAGGCCATGCTGGCCCTGGTCAACGCGCCAAAACCGCCGCAGCGCCTGGCGTTGGGCAGCGACACCCTGGCTCGCATCGAAGCGAAAAACCGCTTCGTTGAACAGGAACTGGCGCAGTGGAACGAACTGGCACTGTCCACCGATTTCAAGGACTGAGGCTTTTGGCGCCTTTTACATAACTATATCGTTTCGCCTGTTTGTAGGAGCCTGCGGTGCGGCGATCCGACTTGCCGGCGAAGGCGCTTTCATTGGTGCTGCCTGACGTGAGGTCGCCTTCGCCGGCAAGCCTGGCTCCTACGGGGGCATAAAAAACCGGAGCCTGGCTCCGGTTTTTTTTTTACCCGGGCAGATCAATTGTTGACCGGAATCAACGCCGGCTTGTTTTGGTCTTTCAACAAGAACACGACGAACTTGGCCGGTTTGTCCTGGCTGGCGTTGCGGCCCACCGTGTGAATGTCTTCGGGGCCTTCGTGGAAGGTTTGCCCCGGCATGAGCGTGACTTCCTTGCCACCCTTGACCCCCATGACGATGGAGCCTTCGAGCACGTAGACAAACGCCTGGGCGTCGTGCCGATGAATCGGATCGGCGCCGCCAGGCGGATACTCGACGGTGAGCATCAGCACTTCCTTGCCGGGGTAGTCAGGCAAAGGCATTTGCGAAACGGGCGTCACGACCGGAGGGGGGGCAGCCAGGGCCGAAAGGCTCGCGGTTAAAAGCAGGGCAGGCAGGGACAAGAGAACATGGGTTCGCATGGGACAGTCCTCATCAAGGCAGGGGTACTGCTGAGTTGTTTCAGGCAAGACGCCGTGTCTGCCAGCTTAGGCGTGGGTTATCGGTCTGCCAGCGGCGAAGGATGGACGGCAGATTTTCAAGCGAACGGTATGAAAAGCTTCGGAACAGAGGCCGGCTCATGCTCAAATGGCGGCCGGTTTTCGCTGGGTAATACCTGATCTGGAGTGGTCGATGAGTAAAGCGGCGGTGATGGCACTGATCCTGGGGCTGGGTACGGGTCTGTTCGGTTTGCAGGCTTGCGCCCAGGGTGATGCCGAAGCGGGCGGGAAGTTGTTCAAGCGGGTCTGCGGCGGCTGCCATCAGGTCGGCGAGTCGGCACGGGCGTTCTTTGGCCCACAGCTGAACAATGTGATCGGGCGCGTTGCCGGTAGTACGACGGACTATCAGTACTCCGATGCCATGAAGTCATCAGGCGTTGTATGGACACGGGAAAAACTCGCCGCCTATATACAAGACCCGAAAGCCGTGGTGTCCGGCACGCGGATGATTTTCTGGGGGATCAGCGATCAGGAAAAAATCGACGACCTGCTGGCTTACCTGCAGACCTTCCAGGCGCCGTGATGGTGCAGCAGTCGCGACGCACCGCCATTTCATGGTCGACCCCAAACCCCCTCGTAGGAGCCAGGCTTGCCGGCGAAGGCGTTTTTGATAGCGCCGCATGACGTCAGCGAAGGCGTTTTCGAAATAGACGCATGACGTGAGGCCGCCTTCGCGGGCAAGCCTCGCTCCTACAGAGCCGCGATACACCGCCATTTCATGGGCCCGCAAAATCCGTAGGAGCCAGGCTTGCCGGCGAAGCGTTTTCGATAGCGCCGCACGGCATCAGGCCGCCATCGCGAGCAGGCTCGCTCCCACATTGGAATGAGAACAGCCACAGAATCAGGCCGGTTGTCAGGCTGCCTGCGTGTTATCGCAATTTCGCGCAGTGATCCTGCTCCGGTTGCGCCGCGGTGTACCACACGTAATCGGCGCTTTGGGCGGTCACGGTCTTGCCCACCTCGGCCAGGATCAGCACGGCATTGCCCTGGCCTGCGCCGAGGTCTTGCAGATGCAACGGCACGCCCAGGTCCTTGCGCACATGGAACGAGCCGGCCAGCAATACCGCTGGTGTCGGTGCGGCCAACAGGCGCTCGGCCATGCGCCGGTCGCGTTGCTGCTGCACGGCGAGCATCGCCGGCATCTGCGACTCAGGCAGCAAGCCGCAATGGGATTGGCGGATATCGTCCAGCAATGTCGCCTGCACCTGTGCAGTGGTGGAGGCCTGTCCCTCGAGCGTCGGCCGCTGCTTGTAGATCTGCATGATCTGCGCGCGGTCCAGGTTGGCCGAGAGCAGCGGGTAGGGTTGGCGCAAGGCGTAGGTGACCAGCGCACCGTACACCCCCCAATCCCAATTGGCCTGCCAGGACAACGCCTGATAAGGATCGGCCGGCGGTTGACCGGCACGGGTGGCGGCCTGTGCCGCATCGACTTTCACCTGTTGGTCGGGGTTGAGCATTTCCATCAGCAGGCTGCCTTGCGGGCGTTGCGCCGCCAGTTCGCGCAGCAGCCACAGTTGCAAGGCATGGTGATCGGGGTTGTCGTGTTGCTCGCCGACCAGCACCCGTGGCGCGGTCGCCAGGCGCTCGACCAGCTCTTGTGGTGTCAGGCTGCGCCCGGTGGCGAGTTCGCGGATCACGCCGAGGTCGGCATGGTCGCGCCCTTGTGGGGCGATGGCGGCCGGTGGTGGCGCCACAACGTGGGATTGGCAGGCAGCCAGCAGGCTGAACAGGCATAGCAGCAGAATGCGCATCGGTTTTCCTTGTCAGACAATGGCCCCCTCGCTCGCCATGGCGGCAGGGGGCGGTTTTCAGCGCGCGATGATGAGCGGATGCCCGCGCTCCGGGTGCCGTTGAATCAGCACCTGCAGCCCGTACACCGCTTCCAGCGCCTGGGCGGTCAGGACGTTGTCCGGCGTGCCATAGGCGTGGGGGCGACCGTCCTGCAACAGCAGCAGGTGATCGCAATAACGTGCCGCCAGGTTGAGGTCATGCAGCACCACCAGCACCGCCGCGCCCCTTTCGGCGAAGTCGCGTACCGCTTGCAGAATGGTGTGCTGGTGCAGTGGATCGAGCATCGATGTCGGCTCGTCGAGCAGCAGGGTCTGTCCTTCGGCGCCAGGCCATAATTGCGCGAGCACCCGCGCCAGATGCACGCGCTGACGCTCGCCACCGGACAAGGCCAGATAGCTGCGCCCGGCCAGATGAAGGGCATCGGCGGCACGCAGGGCCAGCTCGACGATCTCGCCATCGCGCACACGACCGCTGGCATGGGGCAAGCGCCCCATGCCCACCACTTCATTGACCGAGAATGCGAAGCTCAGGCTCGAACTCTGGGGCAACACCGCCAGGCGTCTGGCACGCTCCTGGCCGGGCCAGTCGGCCAGTGTGCGTCCGTCGAGGCTGACCGTGCCTTCACTGGCCGGCAGCTCATCGCACAAGGCGGCGAGCAGGGTGCTTTTACCGGCACCATTGGGGCCCAGAACACCGAGGACTTGCCCCGGATGCAGCTCGATATCGATATCGGCCAGCACGGTGCGGCTGCCGCGTCGGACCATCAAGTTGTTTGCCCGCAGCATCAGGTGCGCCCCCGTACCAGCAAATAAAGAAAGAAGGGTGCCCCGATGAGCGCGGTAACGATACCTATCGGCAGTTCGGCCGGCGCCAGCAGCAGGCGGGCGACCAGGTCGGCCAGCAGCAACAGGCTGGCACCGGCGAGCAGCGACGCCGGCAACAACACCCGATGGTCAGGTCCCACCAGCAACCGCATCAGGTGCGGAACCACCAGGCCAATGAAGCCGATCAGGCCCGCGGCCGCCACGGCGGCACCGACACCCAGCGCCGTGCAGATCACCAGCTCAAGCTTGATTCGCTCGACGTTGAAACCCAGATGCCTGGCCTCCGACTCGCCCAGCAGCATCGCATTGAGTGCCGCTGCGCGGCGCGGCAGCCACAGGGCCACGCCCACCGCCACGATCAGCAACGGCCACAGGCGCGGGTAGCTGGCGCCGTTGAGGCTGCCCAGGTTCCAGAAGGTCAGGGTGCGCAATGTGGCGTCGTCGGCCAGGTAGGTGAACAGGCCGACCCCGGCACCGGCCATCGCCGTCATCGCCACGCCCGCCAGGAGCATGGTGGCGACGTTGGTCTGGCCATTGCTGCGACCGAAGCGGTACACCACGGCGGTGACGATCAGGCCTCCGGCGAATGCGCTGATCGACAGCAGATACGGCTCGAGCGTTGGCGAGATCCCGCCCAGCAGGCTGCCGCCGACGATGGCCACGGCCGCGCCGAGCGCCGCGCCACCAGACACCCCGACCAACCCCGGATCGGCCAGCGGGTTGCGAAACAACCCCTGCATGGCCACGCCGGACAACGCCAGAACCGAGCCCACGGCAATGCCGAGCAAGCTGCGCGGCAGGCGAATCTGGCCGAGGATCAGCTCGGCCTGTTGGGTATCGCCGCCATTGACCGGCAGCCCGAACAGGCGCAACCCGGCCAGCAAGGTATCGCCCAGTGGCAGGCTGACCGGCCCCAGGGCCAGTGACAACCAGAACACCAACAGCAACAGCAGACCCAGCGTCATCAACATCGGCCGAGGCCGGACGATAGCGGTCATCGGGTGCTCTCTGTTGTCTGGAGCCCGGCTGTCTGGACCGACGGATAAAACGCCTTGGACAGTGCGCCCAGTGCATCCGGCACACGCGGACCAAGACCGCCGACCAGCAATGTCGGGTCAATCACCAGCACCCGGCCATCACGACCGGCCTGGGTCTGCGCCAGGACCGGGTTTTGCGCAAGCAGCGCCGCCCGTGCCAAATCGCCTTCCAGCTTGCCGCCTGCGAAGATGATGACCTGAGGGTCCAGGGCCAGCATCGCCTCGTTGGAGATCGGCTTGTAGCCATTGTGCTCGGTGAGGTTTTTCCCGCCCGCCTGGTCGATCATCCACGCCGCCAGGGTGTCCTTGCCGGCGGCCTGAAGGTTGCCGCCGGCATGACTGAGCAGCATCAACACCCGAGGCGCCGGGTTTTGCTGCTGCGCCTGTTTGACCCACGCAGCCTGAGCTTGCAGCCGCTGTTGGTAAGTGCCCATCAGTGCTTGCGCTTGCGTCGGGTTGCCGAGCAATTGTCCGAGTGCGGTCAGGTTGTGTTGCAGTGAGGGCACATCGGCCTTGGCCGACAGCAACTCGATGCGCACACCGGCAGCCTTGAGCTGCGCCAGTACCGGCGGCGGGCCCATTTCCGCGCTGCCCACCAGAATATCGGGCTTGAGGGCCAGGATGCCTTCGGCCGCCAGCGCACGCTGATAGCCGATGCCCGGCAGGTTGTGCAGCGAGCGCGGGTATTGGCTGGTGCTGTCGACGCCCACCAGTTTGCGCTCGCCACCGAGGGCGACCACCCATTCGCTGAAGGCGCCCCCGGCGCTGACCCAGCGCTGGGGCAGGTCATCGGCCAGGGCCAGCTGACTCAGGAGCATGCCGGCGCAGGCCAGCAGTGATTTCATACGCATCAACAGACTTCCTCAGTCGATCAGGACGGTGGCGGTTTCTGCCAGGGCACGCCAGTCGTCACGCTCCGGGATGCCTGGCTTGCGCACGCCGAACAGTTGGATGACCAGTTCACCCTCGGCATCGAAACCTTCGTAGCTGGTGATGATGCCATCGACGCTCGGCTTGCGCACACGCCACAGTTCGGTCACGCCGGTGGTCTTGAGGTGCAGGTTGAAGTGCGGGTCGAGCACGTTGAACCAGGCGTCCATCCAGCGCAGGTTGCTCACGGGGCCCGAGTGAATCTGAATGCAATGTTTGTTGCCGACGAACACCATGATCGGCACTTCGCCTTTGCCGGCGGCCTCGATGACCTTGGTCAACTCGACGGTGGCCAGGGGTTCGGCCCATTCGTGACCGGCCAGGCGCAAGGCCTGGGTGCGCGCCACGTCATTGCGCTTGAGCAGTGCAAAGAAGTCGTGGGTGTCCTTGAGCTGCGACCATTCGCTGCGCAGGGCGGCGACATCCACCTCGGCATCGGCGCGTGGCGCCTTGGCTGGTGGTGCCGGTTGCAGATCCAGCTCGGCGTCCTGTTGTTCAGCGCGGAAGCGCTCGATCAGCGGCGCCCAGGCAGCTTCTTCACTGGTGGCGGTAAGGAATACCTTGTGCACGGCCACGCCCTGACGGTCGAACACCTGGATGCTGCGTTGCGGGCCACGGGTGGTGGCTTCGTCGACGGCGAACACGCTGGCCCAGCCACTGAGAAACAGACGCAGGTCGATGTCCGGCGACAGCACCATGCCCATCTGGCCGCTGCCCATCACCGTCACCTCGGCATACACACCCTTGCGTTCATGCACGCAGTGCTCGTTGCGGGTCAGCGCCATGATGTAGCCCAGGTCACCCAGTGCCGGCAGCAGCGCCGCCCACTCGGGGCGCAGGCGCACGGCGTCGATTTCCAGGCGGCTGGCCGTCAGCTCGGCCTCGCTGACACCCAGTCGGGCAGCGGCATCGCGGGCACGCAGGCCCGGTTGCTCGGTGCGAAGCTGTTGCCAGCGTTGGTACAGCGCCGGGGCGGCGGACAGGGCATTGGATTGAGCGGTCATGTGAACTCCTTCAGGGTCATCGGTTCGCCGTGAGGGCGAATTCTATTGGTATTTCCACGCGGCTGGGCACGGCCCGGCCGTCGACGATTTCGGGGCGAAAACGCCATCGGGTAACGGCTTCGAGGGCAGCCTGATCGAGGCTCTCTATGCCCGAGGAGCGCGTCAGCACGCACTTGAGCTGCTGCCCGCGTTCATCCAGGTGTACCTCGACCCGCACGATGCCTTGCTGGTTGCGGCGTCGGGCTTCGTTCGGATAACGCGGCGCCGGTGGCGGTGTGACGAAAGCGGGGCGCAGGCTGACGACGGGGGTGGCCGGTGGTGCGGGAGCGGCAACGACCGGCGCTGGCGACGCGGCTGTTGGCACGGGAGTGGCGGCCGGCACCGAAGCGCTGTTGGTTTGTGCGACGGCGGCCGGTGCGCTTGAAGGTGTGGCCGGGCGCACTGGCGCGGGCTGTCGAGCCTGTGGCTGCACGGGCGATGCCTTGGCGATCGCTGTTGGCCGCACGATCGCCTTGGGGGGCGAGGGCGCCGGCTCGGCTTTCGCCGGGGCAATGGCCTTGGGTGGCGGTACAGGCGCGACCGGGCGACGCACTGGCTCGGGTTGGGCAGTCGGCATGGCCTCGGTTGTCGGCGCAAGGCTGACCAGTTGAATCGACATCGGCGGCTGCCAGGCCAGTGGCTCCGGCCTGGTATGAAGCTCGCGCAATAGCCAGCCGGCGCCCGCATGGAGCGCAATCGACAGCAGCAGAAAACCCCGGAAGTGCTTCATGCACGTTTGTTCTGGTTATTAGTAAGAACGCACATGATAATAATTTGCATTCACGAGTCAAGCTCGTTTATCTTCGCCTCCCGCTGCCAAGCGAGCGTTTGGTCAAAGCGCTTCACAGAAAGCGTTCCAGCGCTGCGTTCACAACAAAATCAAACACATGCCGGACAGCCACAGTCGCTGGTACAGGCCTGCCCCAGGGCCTGGCGAAGTGACGGTTGTTCGATCATCAGGAGTGAGCTAGATGTCCATTCGCCCGCCATTCGCCAAGCGCCCATGGCTGTCCTTGTTGCTGCTTTCGCCTTCATTGGCCTATGCCGCAGAACCCGTCACCCAGTTCGATACAGTCAGTGTGACCGCCACGCGCACCGAGCAGACCCTGTTGCAGGTGCCGAGCACGGTTTCGGTCCACACCGAACGCGAAATCGATCAACACAACGACAAGGACCTCAAGGACCTGGTGCGCTATGAGCCGGGTGTTTCGGTGGGGGGCACCGGCAGCCGGTTCGGCCTGACCGGCGCCAACATTCGTGGCATCGACGGCAACCGCGTATTGACCCAGGTCGATGGCGTGCGCATGCCGCAAAGCAACTTCTTCAGTCCGTTCCAGGACGTGCGCAGCAACTACGTCGACCTCGACACCGTCAAGCAGGTGGAAATCATTCGTGGCCCGGCGTCTTCGCTGTACGGCAGTGACGCCATCGGCGGTGCGGTCAGTTACCTGACCAAGGATGCCGGCGATTACCTGGAGGAGGGCAACGATACCTACGCACGCTTCAAGACCGGCTATGACGGCAGCGATGACAGCTGGCAGCGAAGCGCCACGTTCGCGGCCCGTGAAGGATCGGTCGATGGCCTGCTGCACCTGGGCCGCCGCGATGGCCAGTCCACCGATACCTGGGGTGGCACCGGCGGCGTCGGTCCATCCCGCGAGGACGCCAACCCGCTCGACTACACCACCAAGAACCTGTTGGCCAAACTGGGCTGGGACTACGCCGACGGCGACCGTTTGCAATTCACCTACGAGAATTATCAGGACGACGCCAACAGCAACCTGCTCAGTGACGTGGTGACCCGCGCCACCCTGACCAGCCCGGCAATTCTCGGTTCCAGTTCCGAAGACAGCATCGACCGCACCCGCTACAGCCTGGCGCACACCCTGAGCCTGGACAGCCTTTTGGCCGACAAACTGCAATGGCAGTTGAACTACCAGGAAAGCGGCAACAGCCAGAAGACCCTGCAGCAGCGCCAGACCACCTCCCGGGTCAACCGTCTGCGCACCCGCGACTCGCAATACGATGAGCGCCTGTGGAGCCTCAATACACAGCTGGACAAAGAGTTCGCCATTGCCGATACCCGCCACCATCTGATCTATGGTGCCGAGGTCAAGCGCATCGACGCCAGCAACCTGCGCACGGGCAAGGAAGTGCGGCTGGACACCGGCGCGACCGTACCGGCCACGGAAAACTTCCCGGTCAGCGACTTCCCGGACCCGACCAGCGACTCGCTGGGCCTGTTCGTGCAGGACAACATCGAAATCGGCCGCTGGACCCTGTTGCCAGGCGTGCGCTACGACTATTACCGCCAGACGCCGCATGTCACCGATGACTACCTGCGGGGCTTGCCGTCGGAAACCGATCCGTCGCGCATCACCGACGATCACATCTCGCCCAAGCTCGGTATCACCTATCAACTGACTGAACACGAAAGCCTGTATGGCCAGTATGCCGCCGGTTTCCGTGCGCCAAGCCCGATCAACATGTTCGGCGAATTCAGCAACCCGCAGTTCGGTTATCAGCAGATTGGCAACCCGGACCTCAAGCCTGAAACCAGTGACAGCTACGAATTCGGCCTGCGCGGGCGCTACGACCTGGGCAGCTTCGGCATTGCGCTGTTCTACAACAAGTACAAGGACTTCATCGCCACCGACACCGTGCCGGACCCGAACGGCACCGGTCTGCTGACGTTCCAGCCACGCAACATCGGCAAGGTCACCATCCGTGGCGCCGAAGCCAAGGGCGATATCAAGCTCGACGCCTTCATGCCGGCCGGCACCCGTGCCCTGGGTTCGATTGCCTACGCCCGTGGCAAGGATGAAGAAACCGGCGAGGCCCTCAACAGTGTCGACCCGCTCAAGGCCGTACTGGGCCTGGGCTACGATGCGCCGAGCGGTGTCTATGGCGGGCAACTGACCTGGACCCTGGTGCAGGCCAAGGATCGCGTCGACCACACCGGTGACGCCGAACTGCTGATCAACCGCCAGTTCGAGACGCCGGGCTACGGCGTGCTTGACCTCAACGCCTGGTGGCAAGTGACCCGGCAAGTCTCGATCAACGCCGGGCTGTTCAACATCACTGACCAGAAGTACTGGAACTGGAGCGATGTGCAGGGCCGCGACGAAGATGCCGCCGGCCTTGGCCGCCTGACCCAGCCAGGTCGTTACACTGCCGTGAACCTGATCTGGGAAATCTGATCGGAGTAAAAAGTGCGGCTGACTGCACCAGCCGCGCAATCCTGTGGGAGCGAGCCTGCTCGCGATGGCGGTGTGACAGTCAAAGCAGATGTCGACTGAACCATCGCTATCGCGAGCAGGCTCGCTCCCACAGGTGCGGTGTTTACGGATTCAATTGCGCCAACGCCCTGGAAACCCCCGCGCCATAAAACGGATCGGCCTGGGTGCAGTGAGTGATATGCCGCTGCTGTACCTCTTGCGACACGCCACGCAGCGAGCGTGCCGTGTTATCGAACAGGGCTTGTTGCTGCGAAGGCGACATCAGGCGGAAGAGGTTGCCCGGTTGTTCGAAATGGTCCTCGTCCACGCGATGATCCCAATGCCCGGCCGCGCCGGATATTTTCAGGGGTGGTTCGCGAAAGTCCGGTTGGTCGGCCCATTCGCCCTGGCTGTTGGGTACGTACGCCAATTGACTGCCGTAGTTGCCATCCACGCGCATGGCGCCATCGCGATGGAAACCGTGCACCGGGCAACGCGCGGCATTCACCGGGATCTGGTGATGGTTGACGCCCAGCCGGTAGCGCGCGGCATCACCGTAGGCAAACAGGCGTGCCTGCAACATCCGGTCCGGTGAAAAACCGATGCCGGGTACCACGTTCGACGGCGAAAACGCCGCTTGCTCGACTTCGGCGAACACGTTTTGCGGATTGCGATTGAGCTCGAACCAGCCCACTTCGATCAATGGATAGTCCTTGTGCGACCAGACCTTGGTCAGGTCGAACGGGTTGACGTCATGGTCCCTGGCCTGGTCCTCGGTCATGACCTGGATGTAGAAGGTCCAGCGCGGAAAGTCGCCCGCCGCGATACTGTCGTACAGGTCTCGCTGATGGCTTTCCCGGTCACGACCGATGATGTTCCCTGCCTGTTCGTCGCTCAGGTTTTCAATGCCTTGGCGGGACTTGAAGGTGAACTTGACCCAGTGCCTTTCATTGTCGGCATTGATCAGGCTGAAGGTGTGGCTGCCGAAGCCGTGCATGTGCCGGTAGCTGCGCGGAATGCCGCGCTCGCTCATGACAATGGTGACCTGGTGCAGGGCTTCGGGCAGGGATGTCCAGAAATCCCAGTTGCTTTGCGCACTGCGCATGCCGGTACGCGGATCACGCTTGACCGCATGATTGAGGTCGGGAAAGCGCAACGGATCGCGGAAAAAGAACACCGGGGTGTTGTTGCCCACCAGGTCCCAGTTGCCCTGTTCGGTGTAGAACTTCAGGGCGAAACCACGAATGTCACGCTCGGCATCGGCCGCGCCCCGTTCGCCGGCCACGGTGGAAAAGCGGGTGAAGATCGGTGTCTGCTTGCCGACTTCAGAGAACAGGCGGGCCTTGGTGTAGCGTGTCACATCGTGGGTCACGGTGAAGGTGCCATAGGCGCCGGAACCCTTTGCATGCATGCGTCGCTCGGGGATCACTTCGCGATCGAAATGAGCGAGTTTTTCCAGCAGCCAGACATCCTGCAGCAAGGCCGGGCCTCGAGGCCCCGCCGTTTGAATATTGAAGTTGTCGGCGACGGGGGCGCCATTGATTGAAGTCAGTTTTTCTTTTGGCATGGCACGGCTCTTCAAGTTGAGGCTTTAGTTGGAGGTGTAAATGAGGTTTTTAAACTTTTTAAGTTGTTGGCAATAAACGTGCGAAGCAATTATTCGCTTGGCGAAGTTATTGAAGTCGGCAACCAGCGCTTATCCGGTTTTGTTCGGTTTATCAGGCCCGGCGTTTCAAGGCCATTTCAATACACGCCAGCAGCGCGTCGGAATCGAACGGTTTGGAAAAGTAGCCCTCGGGTTTGCGCACGCGGGTGCTGAATACGGGAGGAGGGCCCGGCTTTCCGGTGATGAAAAGCGTAGGGATGTGGATGTTTCCTGCTGCCAGCGCTTCGTACATCTGCACGCCGCACAGGCCTGGCATCTGGATGTCCGAAATCAGGCAGTCGGTTTGCTGCGGCCCATCGGATTGGAGAAAGGCACAGGCGCTGGCATAGGTGTTGACGGTGTAACCACAAGAGCGCAATAAACTGTCCAGCGCAATAAGTACAAGTTCGTCATCGTCAATAACTGAAATAATAGCCGGTTTGAACATGTAGAAACCTTGCGTTATTGCCAGTGGCATTGCTGGCACCTGTCATCTTTGCAAGATACGCGCTGCGAAAAAGCGCAAAAGTATACTTGTGTATGTGTGTTCGGAGTTTCACCGTAGTTTCGACGGTTTATCAACTTGATCAGGCGAATCAGGCCGAGTTCATTGCGGGCCCGGTCCTGGTTCAAAGTGGTGAAACAACAGCTTCACCAGGGCTGCTCATGGGGCAGGTTGTCCTCTATCAGGGAGGTGAAGCGTGCGGTGTGTCGGATGCACTCATCAAGCAGACGTCTGCTGGCATTGTCCTTGTGGTCGATGGCGTTTTCGCGGCAATCGCGCAGCAAGGCATCGAGCGCCCGCAGGCGGCGCGCGCCCCGGCAAATGTGAGCCAGGCAATCGGCAAGGCACTGCGGTTCGTGGATGTCATGGAGGCTGTAGAGGGCTGCGGTTTCGACATGGCCGCCCAGGTCGACGATCACCGTGGCAAGGAACTCGGCGTAGACGCCATTGGCGCGCACCAGGCAGTGGAACAGCTGCTGCACCGGCAGGAAGCTGATGTTGCGCAGTTTCTGCTGGCCCCGCTTGAACTGTGCGAGCATGCCCAGCGTAGTGCCCAATGTATCGCTCAAGGCGTCGACGATCTCCACGCGTTCGGCGGCCGACAGGGACGTGTGCGCGCCATAACGGCTGATCCGCAACGGATGACTGACGATGTACAGCGTTTGCCGTGCGTTCATGACAACCGTCCCGGGACCTGCGCATGGGCGCGATGAGTTGATTGATTCAATGCAGCCAGCGTAATTCGATGCCGGCTCGATAACACTCCTACTTAGGGACCGTGGCCTAGCCCATGGGGTCAAGCCGTTCATACCAGGGTATGAACGCCTGGCGCCGGGGCACAAGAACGTTCCCCGCAGACAAGTCCGGTCGGTCAGGCACCGGTCCGGAATTGTGCCTGCAGCAGTGCGCTCCATTGTTCGTGGTTGTCTTGCCTGCGGTAATGCACCACTAGGTGGCGGGCGACTTGCATCGCCTCTTCGCGACCGTGATCGGCCTCCACCAGCGCCAGCGCCAGATCGATGCCGGCACTGACACCCGCCGATGTCCATATCGATTGCTGCTGGACGAAGATCGCCTCGCGGTCGAGTTCGACCAACGGGAACCGGCATTCGAAATCGCCGGCCATCATCCAGTGGGTTGCCGCGCGCCGGCCATCGAGCAAACCCGCCTGGGCCAGCAAAAAACTCCCGCTGCATACCGATGCCGTGCGCTTGGCGCTGTTGGAGGCTTTGCGCAACCAGTCCACCAACGGCTGATTGTCGGCCATGACCTGGCGAATGTGCGGGGAGCCGGGGACAAGCAATGAATCAATCGCCGTATCGGCAAGCTCCTCCAGCCTGCCGGTTTGCACGGCCAGCCCCTCGGCGGTCTGGATCGGCCCGCCTTGCAGGCTGGCCGTGTGCAGGTCATAGCCTGGCAACCCGCGTTCACCCAGACAGTAGGTCGCCGCCCAGAAAACGGTCTGGGCACCGGTCAGGTCCAGAAGGCCCATTTGCGGGTAAGCCACGAACACGACATTGCGCGGCATTGCCGACACGGATTGGGCTGGCTCCAGGCGATCGTTTGAATCATCGAAAGACATTGCATTGCTCTCCAGTCAGGCAGGGTTGAACGCTATTGAGGGTGTCCGGGGTTTGTCAGCGGAATGGCGAACAGGAACCGCGTGCCGACCCCGACCGTGCTGCTGACCCAGATGCGTCCGCCATGGAATTCGATGATCGAACGGCAGATCGACAGACCCATGCCCAGACCGCTCTGCTTGGTCGTGAAGAAGGGATCGAACAGCGATGGCAGGACCTGTTCGGCAATGCCGGTGCCGGAGTCGGCGACTTCAAGCACGGCCTCGTTGTTCTGTATCGAGGTGAGAATGCGCAGGGTCCGCGCTCGATCCTGCACATCGGCCATGGCCTGGCAGGCATTGATGATCAGGTTGATGATCACCTGCTGCAGTTGAATCCGGTCGCCTTGCACACAGGCGCCGGGTGCGCCCAGTTGCAGGTGCGGACGCACCTGGTGGTTGGAGGTGTCATGTTGCATGAGACTCAAGGAGTCGCTGACGATGTCATCGAACACCTCGGCCTTGCGTTGTACGTCGCTCTGGCGCGATAGCGCACGGATACAGGTAATGACCTGCGAGGCCCGGCAGGCGTTTTGAATGATCCGGTCCAGTGAGCGGCGGGCTTCTTCCAGGTTGGGTTCGGGGCGGTTGATCCAGCGCTTGCAGGATTCGCCACTGGTGATCACGGCCGCCAGTGGTTGATTGATCTCATGGGCGATGGAGGCGGCCAGCTCGCCCATGGACGTCACCCGGCTGACGTTGGCCAGTTTTACCTGCGAAGCCAGCAGCGCTTCCTCGGACTGTCGGGCGAGGGTCACGTCCATCACCGCGCCGACATATTCAATGCGCCGGCCATGGCGGAACAGCGGGTTGGCGATCATCTGCACGTTCTTGATGCGGCCATCGGGCATCACCAGTCGATGTTCCACTTCGATCAGGTTGGCCTGTTGCGTGGCGTGTTCGATCACCCGGTCGACAAGGTACAAGTCATCGGGATGGGTACGGGCCTTTATCAGCGCCAGTGTCGGAGTGACGTCCGGCGGGTATTCGAAGATCCGTGCGGACTCCTCCGACCAGGAGATCGTTGCAGGGGCGTCGATGATGAAACCGATGCTGCCGGTACGGCTCAGTTTCTGCGCGCCCATGAAGAACGCCTCTTTGCGACGCAGGGCATCCGATGCGCGTTTGCTGCGCAACGCCAGCAGGGTAATGGTGGTCAGCGCAATCAGGCAGCGTATGAATCCGGCGATGAGTTTCTCGTCCTGATAGCCACCGTTGGCAATGAAACTGGCCGTCAGGACGGCCACGCAACCGAAGGCGACGGCGAGGAAAACGGAAATGGAAAAGACGTTGGCCGAGATGAACACCAGGGTGATGTAAAGCAGTGTCGGGGCAACATCCAGGTTCAGCCACGAGTTGGTGATGAAGATCATGCTGCCGACGGCGATGGCGGCCAGCCAGGCGCCGGCATCGGTTGATAACAGTTTCTTGCAACGTTTGATGATAGGCATTTGTTCTTCCGTATTGGTGCTATCGAACGGCAACTCGCACGGCCTGGGTAATGCCGGCAAACACGTTGTAAGGGCGTTTCCATTGGTGTGCAGAAGGTACTTGCGAAGGCTGCGTATCGGTGTCGAGCCCATCAGTAGCGGGAATTGCGATTGATCGGGATTGAGAAAAAACGCCCGCCGGAAAGAACGGTGGCGGGCGTTTGGGAAATGTCCCGACCGGCAAGGAGGAGGCCGGCCGGGAAACAGGCGTGTAGCGTCACATCACCGGGCAAGGCCAGGTCGACGCAGGCCGGGTTCGCGTCGCAGGCGATTGAACGCCAGCAGGCGCATCACGTAGCCCAGCTTGATGGCCGTCGGGCCGAGTATCGTCATCGCATGCGCCACCACCACGTTGGGCAACGACAGATACTGATCCAGGCCGTAGGCCAGAACGGCGCCGACGATCAAGGCAATCAATCCGCCAATCAGCAGAACCCGGGACAAGGTCAACAGTCGATACGGACTCTCGAAAAAACCATACATGTCGATTTCCTGCGGTGAGCGTCTTGAAGCGTCTTGGCCGAATGCTGCGTCGAAGGTTACCGGCCAGCCGCCCGGTAACCCCGATGTGACCTTTGGCTCACGCCACCGGAATCGACGGATCGGCCGCCGCCAGCGCAGTGGCACGATCAGCCGCCGGCGGATAGATCCACACCGTGTTGATCTGGGTCTTGAGGTCCTTGGCTTCCTGGCCGACCAGTTTCAACTGGCGATCCCAGCCCTCGGTGAACACCGCGCCCCAGGCACCCAGGTCCAGGCAAGTCACGTATTTGGGCTGGCTGTAGGCGATCGGCTCGACGCCCAACAGTTCGGCGGCCACGTTGTTGCCGGCATGACGGCCCAGGGCAATGGCGTGCTGGCAGGACATCGCGGCGAAGTTGCCCAGGTCATCGGTGGCGGCATAGGCCACATCGCCCGTGGCGTACACATCGGCATGACCTTTGACTTTCAGGTGCTGGTCGACATGCAGGCGACCCTGATGGTCACGGGTGCCTTGCACTTGTTCGGTCAATGGGCTGGCACGGAAGCCGACGGTCCAGATCACGGTGCTGGATTCGATGCGCCGGCCATCGGCGAGGGTGACCCCACCGGCATCGACCGATGCGACAGTGGCATCGACAATCCACTCGATGCCCAGGTGCTCGGATGCCTCGACAATCGAAGGTCGAATGCCGTCGCCCAGGGTGGCGGCGACTTGCGGGGCGCGGTCGACCACGATCACCCGGATGTCGGCATTTTCACCCAGCACGGCACGCAGGCGTGCCGGCATTTCGGTCGCCGTCTCGATGCCGGTGAAGCCGCCACCGGCGACCACCACTGTGTTGCGGGCGGCGCTGGCGGGCAGGTGTTTGAGCGACTTGATATGGGTTTCAAGGCGAGTGGCCGACTCGATTTCGTCAACGTCGAACGCGTGCTCGGCCATGCCCGGCACAGGCGGTCGCATCAGACGGCTGCCGGCAGCCAGTACCAGGCGATCGTAAGACAGTCGGCCTTGAGCGCCAGAGGCATCGGTGTAGCCAACCAGTTTGTTGTGTTCGTCGATCATCTGGGCCGAACCCTGGACGAATTTGACGTTCACGGCCGCGAACAAGTCGTTCAGGGGCGCCTTCATGTTGTGCACGTCGGGCTCATAAAAGCGCGGGCGGATCCGCAGTTCGGCCTGAGGAGCCAGCACGGTGATCCCGACGTCGTTTCTATCGTGCTTGTCCAGCAGACGAGCAGCGCTCAACGCGCTCCAGACTCCGCCGAAGCCCGCACCAATAATCAAAATCTGTTGTTTCATTGTTTAGCTCCTGAAAAACAATCGAGGGCGTGGGAAAGGTCGTGATGTAAGAGAGTTAATGTTGTTGAACGTTTGCGAAGTTGCAGAACGACGCAAATCAGTTGTATTTCGTTTGGTCTGGATCAGATGTTATTCGAGGGGTTTACATCTGGCACTGCTACATAGGGTCAGCCGAAACATGCCAAGGTATTAATGCGTCATACCAAAGTATGGGGCTGATGCAGTCGGCTTTAGTTACTTCTGCCAAGGGCCGTTTCGACACTGGCAAGCAACTTTTTCGTGGAAAAGGGTTTGGAAAAACAAGCAATGGGTTTCAGGGTGTGGGGCCCTGGCGGGCGCATGGCGTCGGGATTGCCGGTAATGAAAATCACCGGGATATGGATACCCAGGGACGCCAGTTCTTCATAAAGGCTGACCCCGTCCATATCGGGCATTTGTATATCGCAGATCAAACAGGATGAGGTGCCTGGTTCATTGGAGGAAATGAATTCGCGGGCGCCTGCGTAAGTTCTTACGTTATATCCGCTGGAGCGCAATAAACTATCCAGCGCCATTCGAACGGATTCATCGTTATCGACAACGGCAATTATCGCTTCATTGCGCATAGGGGTGTCCTGCCCATGTAGCGAACGGCACTTGAAGCCGCTCGCCATCATTGCAAGATACGCCGTCCTGAAGGGGGGCGCAGTATACGTAGGTATAGTCGGCGCCAAACCGGTTACGCCGAAACCACCTCGGCCATGCGCACCAGATCGGCAAACGAACGGGCCCCCATTTTGCGCATGGCCTGACCACGATGAATCTTCACCGTGATCTCGCTCAGGCCGATTTCCCCGGCAATCTGTTTGTTCATCAAGCCCGAGGCCGCCAGCGCCATGACCGTTTGCTCCCGCGCGGTGAGCGTCTGGTGACGCGTGCGCAAATCATCGGCATGGCGTTCGGATTCGCGGCGATGCTTGTCGCGCACATGGGCGGCGCACACGGCATCGATCAGATCCTGTTCGCGAAAGGGCTTGGTCAGGAAATCCACGGCCCCGGCCTTCATCGCCCGCACGGTCATGGCGATGTCGCCATGACCGGTGATGAAAACGATCGGCACGTTGATCCCGGCACCGGTCAGCTCGTTCTGGAAGTCCAGGCCACTACTGCCTTGCAACCGCACATCCAGTACCAGGCAACTGACGGTGTCCGGGCGTTTGTACTCCATGAACTCGGCGACCGATGCGAACAGTTCGACACGCAACCCGATGGATCGCAGCAGGCTACCGAGGGATTCACGCAGCGGTGCGTCGTCGTCGACGATGTAGACCATCGGTTCGCCATGAAGGGTTTTGTTGACCGGATGATATTCGTTCATTGCTGGTTCCCAAGGGATTGGACAGGCAACCGCCGCGCGCTGCGTGCCGTGCAAAGGACGCTACATTAAGTGCAGGCCACACCGGCGGCATTCATACGTGTGGGTAGTCGTTCCATACGTGGGTTTGCCCACGCCATACCTTTGTATTAAATCGCTGCGGCATAACCAGGCTCGTTGGCGACCAGAATCGGCAGGGCAAATACAAAGGAGCTGCCCTTGTCGATTGCACTGGTGGCCCAGATCCGCCCTTCGTGGAAGTCGATGATCGAGCGGCAAATGCAAAGCCCCATGCCCAGGCCGTTTTCCTTGGTGGTGAAGAAGGGCGTGAACAATTGCGGCAGGACATCGGACGGGATGCCCGCACCCTGATCCGTGACTTCCAGCATCACCTCGTTATCCTTGACCCAAGTGCGAATCAGCAGGGTACGCCCGGGCGCCTTGACCTTTTCCATGGCCTGGCATGCATTGATGATCAGGTTGATGATCACTTGCTGCAGTTGCACGCGATCGGCGCTGACCTGGCCACCGAAGGCGGCCAGTTCGATTTTCGGGCTGATCTTGTGATGGGCCAGTTCATGGCGGACCAGGCTCAGGGTCTCTTTGACGATATCGTTGAGCGATTCGCTCTGACGCAACGGGTCGCTCTTGCGTGACAAGGCCCTGACCCGGTGGGTGATCTCGCTGGCACGACTGGCGCTGGCGATGATCCGCTCAAGTGCCTGGCGCGCTTCGGGCAGATCGGGTTGCGGGCGATTCAACCAGTTGAGGCAGGCTTGGCCGCTGCTGGTGATCGCCGCCAGTGGTTGATTGACTTCATGGGCAATCGAGGCTGCCAGTTCGCCCAGGGATGTCACCCGGGTGACGTGGGCCAACTGGGTCTGGGCTCGGTACAGGGCCTTTTCGGCCAGTTTGCGGGCGGTCACGTCCATCAGTGCTCCCAGGTATTCGAAGCATCCGTGCCGGGTGAACAGCGGGGTGGCGAACATGTGTACATGCTTGATGCGTCCGTCGGGCATCAGCAGGCGGTGTTTGACCTCGATCAGGGATTCATGGCGCGCAGCCCTTTCAAACGAGGCCAGTACCAGCGGCAGGTCATCGGGGTGAGTACGGGCCAGGAACAAGGAAGCCGAAGGGGCCGTGCCCGAGGGATATTCGAGTATCCGCGCGGCCTGCTCCGACCAGCCCATTGTCTGAAGGTCGGCGCGAAAACCGAAGCAAGCGGTCTGGGTCAGGCGCTGGGCACCCACCATGTAGACTTCCTTGTGGCGCAGGTTGTCAGAGACCTGTTTGCCGCGCAGCGCCACCAGGGTAATCGCCGCCAACACACTCAGGTTGCCCAGCCATTGCGTTATGGATTCCCAGCGGTGCAATCCACCCTCATAAAGGAACATCGACGTGAGCGTCACCATGCACAACAGTGCAATCACGATGACCGCGCCGATCGAAACCAGGTGAATGGCCATCAGCAACAATGCGATGTAGAGCACGGAGCGGGTATCGGTGGCGATCAACAGGCCGAAGGCCACGATCAGCCCCATCAGCCACACCAATGCGTTTTCCAGTGGCTTGAGGCTGATGCCGGTCAGCAAGCGGGACGTCCTTTGGCCTGAGTTGTACAGCATCTTGCTGCAGGTTCCTTTCTGAAAGGGAGGCGAGCTGTTGGCGTAGGCAGGCTGTTTTGTTCGTGTATCGATCATGCGCGCCTCGATTTTCTGTTCGGGCTGGGAGCGGAGAATCGTTTCACAATCCTAAAAGCACCGGTTCGCATTCCGTTAGGACAAAAAACCCGAAAAACCTGCCATCCGAAGGCTCTGGATCGAGGCCGGCCAACATTCGCAACTCATTCATATCCCGGGCTTTTGTGCAGGCGCTATACCGAAGTATCAATGCGCTGACCCAATGCATGATCGGGGTGTCCCCATGTACGACAGACGAGCTGCCCGCTGCGCCATAGCCTGTTCATGCACTTTCCCGAACTCAGTGGCCACGTGCCGGATGGCGAACCTCATGAACAGAAATGACCTGCGTCGTGCCGATATTCATCTGCTGGTGGTGTTCGAGACGATGATGCAAGAGCGCAATGTCAGTCGTGTCGGCGAAAAGCTGTTCCTGGGGCAACCGACGATCAGCGCTGCCTTGGGCCGCTTGCGTCTGTTGTTCGATGACCCGCTGTTCATTCGCTCGGGAAGGGTGATGGAACCTACGGCCCGGGCCGAGGAGATTTTCAGCAACCTTGCGCCGGCGCTGGAGGGGATGGCGGCGGCGTTGAGCCGTTGCCAATCGTTCGACCCGGCCACCAGCGAATCGACCTTTCATGTCGGACTCTCCGACGATGTCGAATACGCGCTGCTGCCACGCCTGTTGCGGCAACTGCGGATCGAGGCGCCGAACATCACCTTGATCGTACGTCGGGTCGATCAGCGGAACATGTCGCAAAGGTTGATGAATGGCGACATCTCCGTGGGGATCAGCCACACCCTCGAACTGCCGGCCAATGCGCGACGCAAGGCCTTGAGGCCGATCCGACCGATGCTGCTGCGCGCGGATACGCGACCCGGCCCATTGGGGCTGGACGAATTCTGCCGGCGTCCGCATGTGGTGGTGTCGTCCATGGGCAATGCCGTGGATGACACCGATCATGCCCTGAGCCTGCTGGGGCGACGGCGCAAGGTGACGCTGGCCGTTCCGCAGTTCAGTGCGTTGCCGGTGCTGCTGGCGCACAGCGACAGGGTGGCCATCGTGCCGGATTACGTGGCCAGGGTGATGGCGGCGGTGGCGGGATTGAAGGCGGAGCCGGCACCGTTGGCATTGCCGGTGCAGGAGCTGTCCATGGTCTGGCGTGCAACGGTACATAACGATCGCGCTCAGCGCTGGCTGCGTTCGCGTTGTTGCACGTTTGCTTGCGACCCGGTCGAATTGCAGGTGGTGCCGACCCTTCGACCGGTGTCGCGTAGCGATCAGGCTTTGCTGGCGGCCAGGTAAGCGCCCAGGCGCCGACCCATTTCTTCGCCCAGGGCCTGCAGGCCGCTCATCGGCCGGACCATCACTTCGAAATCGACGATTTTTCCCTGCTCGTTGAAGCGGATCATGTCGATGCCCTTGAGCTGTTTTTCGCCCACTTTTGCGCTGAATTCGAGGATGACGTTCAAGCCATCGGCGCTCGCCAATTCACGGTGATAGGCAAAATCCTCGAATACCTTGGAGACCGTGTTGAGAATCATCGAGACCACCGGTGCGCCGGGATACGGCGTGTGCGCCATCGGCGAGCGGAACACCACTTGGGGGTCGAGCAAGGCGGGCAGGGCCTTGAGGTCGCCGGCACGGATCATGGCGTGCCATAGGCTCAAGGACTCTGCGGCTTTGGGGTGCAGTTGCAGTTCAGACATCGTCAACTCCTGTTTTTTTTGTTGTTCAAGGCTTGCCTGATGCAGATTGATCAAAGTGTCGGGCAATGACCTGCGCGGCGTCGTCTGCCCAGACACTATAGATCGCCGGGCCCGGATGGAAACCGTCCCGTGCCATCGCACCGGCCACGGGGGCCAACCGGGTTGTCAGCATCGTACAGTGATCCTGGCGACTGGTCAGTTCTGTGAGATGGGCATTGAAACGGCTGGCCCGGTTACCCAGGTACCAGCGTAGCGGCTGCGGCAATGCCGGAAACAGGTGCATCGGCGGCAGCGGGGAAACGACGATCAGCTTGACCCCGAACTTGTCGGGCAGCAGGTCCATCAACTCGCGTTGCCGGGCAATCCACTGATCGCAGCTCAGCGTGCCGGTGACGTCGTTGACACCGATGCACAGCAATGCCACATCGAAGGTTTGCGCCGCGTGCTGTCCGAGCATATGCAGCAAGGCTTGCGAGTCCAGGCCCGAGCGCGCCCAGAGCCTCCAGCACACCCGGTAATGCTTGCCCAGGCGACTGACCAACTGACCGCTCAAGGCCTCGCCCTGGGTCGCCGCCCCGACACCTGCCGCGGCGCTGTCGCCGAGAATCAACAGCCGCATGACCTCACCATCGCCTGCCATGCCTTCGCGCTCGCCCTCGGCCTCCGGCAATTTTGGCGTTACCCGCCGCGTATACGCCCCCTGCATCAACAACACGGGCCCGAGCATTATTTTGGCCAGCACCTCGGTTTTGCTCATGCAGCGGCTCCGGATAGCAGGGGGGGCCTTAGATTCGCTTAAAAGGCCCCTACGAAAAAGCCCTGCAAACGTAAACCTGCAGGGCTTATCGGTCAGGCTGATCTGCAGACGAAAGGTTTTGCGCTACCTGAACAGTCTGGCGAACTTCATTCATGTCGCGGCGGCCGTTTTCTCGGAAGGGACGCGCACAATGGTGACTATCGACGTGGTCAATGGAGCGCTTTTCTTCTGTAGGAGCGAGCATGCTCGCGATGGACGACAGGACACCACGGAGTGTCAGGCCGCCAGCGTAATCGTTGACGACCATCGCGAGCATGCTCGCTCCTACAGGGGGAAAGCGAACGTTGATGCGATTGTCACAGGGCACGAAAAAGCCCGGCTGATCAGGCCGGGCTTTTTCATGGGTGTTGCGCTGTAGCGATGTATTCAGGCGACGGTGTTGCCTTGCAGACGGTCAGAGCCATCGGCGGCGATGGTGTTGCCTTGCAGGCGGTCGGAGCCATCGGCGGCGACGGTGTTGCCTTGCAGGCGGTCGGAGCCATCGGCAGCAACGGTGTTGCCTTGCAGACGGTCCGAGCCATCGGCGGCGACAGCGCGTTTTTCCAGAAGGCGATCAGCGCCACCTTCAGC
>NZ_JBNNVQ010000031.1:0-59213 GCF_050280625.1 Pseudomonas sp. NPDC089569 | reverse complement strand
CATCTCAACCGAGGCGCGCATTCTACAGCAGCCTCATTTGCTGTCAAGCGGTTATTTTCAGAAGTTTTCAAAGTTTCGCTTGGAAATCCTTAACAGCTTCAACCACTTGCGCTGTCGATCTCTCGTCAGCGGGAGGCGAATTCTACAGCGTTACTCGCTGCTGTCAACACCTCTTTTTCAACTTCCTTTCAGCTTCGATGACCTGAAGCCGCTTGCTGCCGAAAACTCGTCTAACTCATTGTTTTGCAAGGAGTTTTCCGTTTCGACTGCGCCGGAAGTGGGGCGAATTATAGAGATCTGAAATCTGCCGTCAACACTTAATTTCATATTTCTGTCATCAAAGTCAAAAAGCCCCGAAAACGCAAAGGCCGGCCCTTAGGGCCGGCCTTTACGTTTCCCTTCTAATTACAAGCTAGGGAAGGCAAATTGCGAGGCTTCATGGCTGGCACGCTGCGGCCAGCGCTGGGTGATGGCCTTGCGGCGAGTGTAGAAACGCACACCGTCCGGACCATAGGCATGCAAGTCGCCAAACAGCGAACGCTTCCAGCCACCAAAGCTGTGATAGGCCACTGGCACCGGCAGCGGTACGTTGACACCGACCATGCCGACTTCGATCTCATCGCAGAACAACCGCGCTGCTTCCCCATCACGGGTAAAGATGCAGGTGCCGTTGCCGTATTCGTGATCATTGATCAGTTGCATTGCCTCTTCCAGGCTGTTGACCCGGACAACGCACAGTACTGGACCGAAGATCTCTTCTTTATAGATACGCATTTCCGGTGTGACGTTGTCGAACAGGCAGCCACCGAGGAAGAAGCCATTTTCATGGCCGGCAACGCTCAGGCCGCGACCATCCACCACCAGCGTCGCGCCCGCAGCAACACCGTCGTCCACATAGCCACTGACCTTGTCACGAGCCTGACCGGTGACCAGAGGCCCCATGTCCAGGCCGCAGCTGGTACCGGCACCAATCTTCAGCGCCTTGATTTGCGGAGTCAGCTTGGCCACCAGAGCATCGGCAACCTGATCGCCCACACACACGGCAACCGAAATGGCCATGCAACGCTCACCGCAGGAACCGTAAGCGGCGCCCATCAATGCGCTGACGGCGTTATCCAGATCCGCATCCGGCATCAGCACGGCATGGTTCTTGGCCCCGCCCAGCGCCTGGACGCGTTTGCCGCGCTTGGTGCCTTCGGCGTAGATGTATTCGGCAATCGGGGTCGAACCCACGAAGCTCAGCGCTTTGACTTCAGGCGCCTCGATCAGCGCATCCACTGCAGTCTTGTCACCGTGAACAACGCTCAATACGCCCTTTGGCAGACCGGCTTCGAGCAGCAATTGTGCGATCAGCAGCGTCGAACTCGGGTCACGCTCGGACGGTTTGAGAATGAAGCAGTTGCCGCAGACGATCGCCAGCGGGTACATCCACAGCGGCACCATGGCCGGGAAGTTGAATGGCGTGATACCGGCCACTACACCCAGTGGCTGGAAGTCTGACCAGGCGTCGATGTTCGGACCGACGTTACGGCTGTACTCGCCCTTGAGGATTTCCGGAGCAGCGCAGGCAAATTCGACGTTCTCGATACCGCGCTTCAATTCGCCGGCGGCGTCTTCCAGGGTCTTGCCGTGTTCTTCACTGATCAATTGCGAGATGCGTGCTTCGTTCTGCTCCAGCAGTTGCTTGAAGCGGAACATGACCTGGGCACGTTTGGCCGCTGGCGTATTGCGCCAGGCCGGAAACGCAGCCTTGGCGGCATCGATTGCCTGCTGGATGGTTTCGCGGGTGGCCAGTGGCAGCTTGTGGATCGCCTGGCCGGTGGACGGGTTGAACACATCAACCGCGCGACCGTTCTCGGTCACCAGTTCACCATTGATCAAATGCGGGATAACGCTCATGGAAGCTCCTGAAAAGTTGTCCACAGGCGCCCGCAGCGGGGCGCCATCGGTATTTATATAGAAGGAGAAATCAGTCGATCTTGCTCAGCACTTCGCCGACCGCGTCGAACAGACGATCCAGGTCCTGCGGCTTGCTGTTGAAGGTTGGGCCGAACTGCAGGGTGTCGCCGCCGAAGCGCACGTAGAACCCGGCTTTCCACAACGCCATGCCCGCTTCGAACGGACGCACGATGGCGTCACCATCACGCGGCGCGATCTGGATTGCGCCGGCCAGGCCGAAGTTGCGGATGTCGATGATGTTTTTCGTGCCTTTCAAGCCATGCAGTGCATTTTCAAAATGCGGTGCGACTTCGGCCACGCTTTGCACCAGGCTTTCCTTTTGCAGCAGATCGAGAGCGGCAAGGCCAGCGGCACAAGCCACAGGGTGCGCGGAATAGGTGTAGCCGTGCGGGAACTCCACTGCGTACTCAGGCGTCGGCTGATTCATGAAGGTCTGGTAGATCTCGGAGCTGGCAATCACCGCGCCCATCGGGATCGCGCCGTTGGTGACTTGCTTGGCGATGCACATCAGATCCGGGGTCACGTCGAAGGTGGTGGCGCCGAACATGGTGCCGGTACGGCCGAAACCGGTGATCACTTCATCGAACACCAGCAGGATGCTGTGCTGGTCGCAGATTTCACGCAGACGCTTCAGATAACCCTGTGGCGGAACCAGCACGCCAGCGGAACCGGCCAGTGGCTCGACGAATACGGCGGCGATGTTCGAGGCATCGTGCAACTCGATCAGCTTCAGCAGCTCATCAGCCAAGGCGATACCGCCCTGCTCCGGCATGCCACGGGAAAACGCATTGCTTGCCAGCAGGGTGTGCGGCAGGTGGTCGACGTCCATCATCGCCTGACCGAACAGTTTGCGGTTGCCGTTGACACCGCCGAGGCTGGTACCGGCGATGTTCACGCCGTGGTAGCCACGGGCGCGACCGATCATTTTGGTCTTGGTCGGCTGACCTTTCAGGCGCCAGTAAGCACGCACCATCTTCACGGCAGTATCGGCGCACTCGGAACCCGAGTCGGTGAAGAACACGTGGTTCAGGTTGCCCGGCGTCAGGTCGGTGATTTTCTCCGCCAGCTGGAACGACAGCGGGTGGCCGTACTGGAAGCCTGGCGAGTAATCGAGGGTGCCCAGTTGCTTGGTCACCGCGTCCTGGATTTCCTTGCGAGTGTGCCCGGCGCCACAGGTCCACAGGCCAGACAGCGAGTCATAGACTTTGCGGCCCTTGTCGTCGATCAGCCAGCTGCCTTCGGCCCCCACGATCAGGCGCGGATCGCGCTGGAAATTGCGGTTGGCGGTGTACGGCATCCAGTGAGCGTCGAGCTTGAGCTGGCTGGCCAGGGCAGTCGGAGCGTTTTCAGGCAAGTTCATGGGCGAAACCTCGCAAGGCAATAAGCGGCGTAGGGATTGAAAACCGTTGTTGCAGCTAAATTGCCACGGCGATAAAGTCCGTGAAATTCAACTTTTATAACCTTTAGTCAGCCCACGACTAAACTATCGAGAAAAACACATGAGCACCCGCCGCCCCGACCCGTTGGCGCAAGTCAGCGACTTCGACATACGCCTGTTGCGGATCTTTCGCAGCGTGGTCGAATGCGGCGGTTTCTCCGCAGCCGAAAGCGTGCTCGGCATCGGACGCTCGGCCATCAGCCAGCAGATGAGCGACCTGGAACAACGCCTGGGTTTGCGCCTGTGCCAACGTGGCCGCGCCGGTTTTTCCCTGACCGAAGAGGGCCGCGAGGTTTATCAATCGGCTTTGCAGCTGTTGAGTGCCCTGGAAAGCTTCCGTACCGAGGTCAATGGACTTCACCGGCATTTGCGCGGCGAGCTGACCATCGGCCTGACCGATAACCTGGTCACCTTGCCCCACATGCGCATCACCCATGCGCTGGCGCAATTGAAGGAACGCGGGCCTGACGTGCAGATTCAGATCCGCATGATCGCCCCCAATGAGGTGGAGCAAGGCGTGCTCGATGGCCGTTTGCACGTTGGCGTGGTGCCCCAGGCAAGCGCACTGTCGGGTCTGGAATATCAGCCGCTCTACAGTGAGCGTTCATTGCTGTATTGCGCCGTTGGCCACCCGCTGTTTTACGTCGATGACAAGCAACTGGACGACGATCGCCTCAACAGTCAGGACGCCATTGCCCCGACATTCCGTTTGCCGGCGGAGATCCAGGCCCATTACCAGGCGCTCAATTGCACCGCCAGCGCGTCGGACCGCGAAGGTATGGCGTTCCTGATCCTGACCGGACGCTACATCGGATACCTGCCGGACCACTACGCCAGCCTCTGGGTACAGCAAGGCCGTTTGCGTGCACTGAAACCCGACTCACGCTTCTATGACCTGAGCCTCGCCTCGGTCACTCGCAAGGGCCGTCGCCCTCACCTGGTACTCGAAAGCTTCCTGGAGAGCCTGGCCGCGACGCGCTGAAAATCGGCGGGAGGGTTTTCAGGTTTTATCGTATCGGGACTTGTCCCGGAGCCTGCGGGTGCGTTATCAACGCAGTGGCCGCGCCCACCCCATTGATCGGAAGTGCCTATGACCTTTGAAGTCCCAGCTCACGGCGGCAAACCTGCCAGCCGCATTCGTCAGAAGAACGAAGAGACCATCATCAAAGCCGCCGAAGACGAATTCGCCCGTCACGGCTACAAAGGCACCAGCATGAACACCATCGCCCAGAATGCCGGGTTGCCGAAGGCGAACCTGCATTACTACTTCACCAACAAACTCGGTTTGTACGTGGCGGTGTTGAGCAACATCCTCCAACTCTGGGACAGCACCTTCAACACGCTGACGATCGAGGATGACCCGGCCGAAGCCTTGACCCGCTACATTCGCGCCAAAATGGAGTTCTCCCGGCGTCAGCCACAGGCCTCGCGGATCTTCGCCATGGAAGTCATCAGCGGTGGCGAGTGCCTGACCGAATACTTCAACCAGGACTACCGCACCTGGTTCCAGGGCCGGGCCTCGGTCTTTCAAACCTGGATCGACGCCGGCAAGATGGACCCGGTCGATCCGGTCAACCTGATTTTCCTGCTGTGGGGCAGCACCCAGCATTACGCCGACTTCGCCACCCAGATCTGCCGTGTCACCGGGCGCACCAAGCTGACCAAACAGGATATGGAAGACGCCGGCACCCATCTGATCCGCATCATCCTCAAAGGCTGCGGCCTGACACCGACCATTTAAGACGCCTATGCCTTTTACCCTCAGCGACTTTTGCGAATACCGCGAAGAGATTCGCAAAAGCCGCTTCATCACCTTCGCCGCGCCAATCAGTACGCCCGCCGAAGCACAAGCGTTCATCGCCCAACACAGTGACCTGAACGCCACACACAACTGCTGGGCGTGGAAGCTTGGCGATCAATACCGCAGCACCGATGACGGTGAGCCTGGCGGCACCGCCGGGCGGCCGATTCTGGCCGCGATCGATGCGCAGGATTGCGATCAGGTCGCCGTGCTGGTGATTCGCTGGTATGGCGGAATTCAACTGGGCACGGGTGGGCTCGCCCGGGCCTATGGTGGTGGTGCCAATAAATGCCTGCAGGCCGCGCCGAAGATCGAACTGATCAGTCGGGTGCCCCTGCATTGTGCCTGCGCCTTCGCTGAGCTGACCCTGGTGAAACTGCGGGTCGCCGAGCACGGCGGACTGGTGGTTGAGGAAACTTTCACCGCCAACGGAGTGCAGTTGCAATTGGCGGTCAACGCCACGCAGATCGAGACGCTGCAGAATCAGCTGGCCGATCTGAGTCGAGGACGCATTCTGTTGCAGCGTTGAAACGGCATGCTGTCGGTTATTCACACGCGTGCATCCTCCGACACTTGCTCACATCAGCTGTGCACCCGGCTGTGGATAACCTGAGCACACACCGCTGTAACCCTTCTGTCATGCGGCTTTGCGGCCTTTGTTCACTTTTCGTTCAATTTGCCATCAAAAAATATAAATTCATGTAAAAACATAGAGTTAGGTCGGTTTATCACCTTTAGAAGATAGCCACTGCGCGCTTATGCCCGACCTTTGCGCTTGCGCACAAATACTGTGGAGCAATCTGTGGATAACCCGTTCATTCCCGCCGCGGCACCATGCCAGGCATGGCTTACGCCAAACTGATCATTTTTCGACCAACCAGGCACTGGTACGGATGTCATTTGCCAAAGCGTTGTCCACAATGACCATCACACCAAACTCGACGCGTTGCCTCGAACGATGCAGCATGGATTCAACCTGTATCACCCATGCAACTCGTGATTCCAAACCATCAAGGAAGCCACTCATGTCCAAGGCAAAAACCGCACTCATCATCGGTGCCTCCCGGGGGCTGGGCCTCGGTCTGGTCAAAACCCTGCTTGACGATGGCTGGCAAGTCACAGCCACCGTGCGCAATCCGCAAAATGCCGATGCTCTGAAAGCCCTGGGCAAGGTGCGGGTCGAAAAACTCGACATGGACGATCAGCAAGCAGTGATCGACCTCAGTCAGCAACTCAAGGGTGAGGTGTTCGATCTGCTGTTCGTCAACGCCGGAGTCAAAGGCCCTGAAGTGCAGACACCAAACGGAGGCGCGACACTGGCCGACGTCGGTCAGCTGTTTTTCACCAACGCCGTGGCGCCGATCAACCTGGCCCAGCGATTTGTCGGGCAGATTCGTCCGCAAACCGGCGTACTGGCCTTCATGAGTTCGGTGCTGGGCAGCGTAACCATGCCGGACGCGCCGGAGCTGGCTTTGTATAAGGCCAGCAAGGCAGCACTGAACTCCATGACCAACAGTTTCGTCACGCAACTGGGCGAGCAGACACTCACCGTCCTGTCCCTGCATCCGGGCTGGGTGAAAACCGACATGGGAGGTGAAGGCGCCGATATTGACGTAGACACCAGCACCCGTGGACTGGTGGATCAGGTGAATGCGTATGTCGGCAAGGGCGGGCATCATTTCGTGAACTATCGGGGCGAAACCATTCCCTGGTAAACACCACCAACCTCCCCTGTAGGAGCGAGGCTTGCCCGCGAAGGTGGCCTCGCGTCGTACGGCGCCATTGAAAACGCCTTCGCCGGCAAGCCTGGCTCCTACGGGTTCTGGAACACCCACAAAATTGGTGTTGCAGCAGTGAAGCTTGCTCCGGTCGGACCGGGCTTGCCCGTAACACCGATTTGATCGACACTTCGCACCTCGCCTCCCCGGCGACCCTGGATCAGCAGACAGGGCAACACTGAGCTGGCAACCCTGAACCCCATTTTCAGAGGAGCCGGCGAACATGCCTGCCATCCGTACCTGGTTAAAAAATCCCCTCGCCATCTTCACGGCCAACGGTCTCGATGCCCGTGGCGGTCTGGTGCTGCAAGACGGTTTGATCGTCGAAGTGCTTGGCGCCGGTCAACAACCCAGCGCCCCCTGCCATGAAGTGTTCGATGCCCGCGAGCACGTGATCCTGCCGGGCCTGATCAACACCCATCACCACTTCTATCAAACCCTGACCCGTGCCTGGGCGCCTGTGGTCAACCAGCCGTTGTTTCCCTGGCTGAAAACCCTCTACCCGGTCTGGGCGCGACTGACCCCGCAAAAACTGGCCCTCGCCACAAAAGTCGCGCTGGCCGAACTGCTGCTGTCCGGGTGCACCACCGCTGCCGATCACCACTACCTGTTCCCGGACGGTCTGGAAAACGCCATCGATGTGCAGGTCGAAAGCGTGCGTGAACTGGGCATGCGCGCCATGCTCACCCGTGGTTCCATGAGCCTCGGCGAAAAGGACGGCGGGCTGCCGCCGCAGCAGACCGTGCAGGAAGGCCAGGTGATTCTGGACGATAGCCAGCGCCTGATCGCCGAGTACCACGAACGCGGTGACGGCGCGCAAATCCAGATTGCCCTCGCGCCCTGCTCGCCGTTCTCGGTGACCGAGCAAATCATGTCGGCCAGCGCCGAACTGGCGAACAAACTCGACGTGCGCCTGCACACGCACCTGGCCGAAACCCTGGACGAAGAAGACTTCTGCCTGCAACGCTTCGGCCTGCGCACCGTGGATTATCTGGACAGCGTCGGCTGGCTGGGTCCGCGCACCTGGCTGGCCCACGGCATCCACTTCAACCCGGATGAAATCGCCCGCCTCGGCGCCGCCGGGACAGGCATCTGCCATTGCCCGAGTTCAAACATGCGCCTGGCGTCCGGCATCTGCCCGAGCATCGAACTGACCGACGCCGGCGCACCGCTGGGCCTTGGCGTAGACGGCTCAGCCTCCAACGACGCATCGAACATGATCCTCGAGGCACGCCAGGCGCTGTACATCCAGCGCCTGCGTTATGGCGCCGAGAAGATCACGCCAGAACGCGTACTGGGTTGGGCCACCAAAGGTTCGGCGCAGCTGCTTGGCCGCAACGACATTGGTGAACTGGCCGTGGGCAAGCAGGCCGACCTGGCGCTGTTCAAACTCGATGAGCTGCGTTTTTCCGGCAGCCACGACCCGGTGTCGGCCCTGCTGTTGTGCGGCGCAGACCGGGCGGATCGGGTCATGGTCGGCGGCAAGTGGCGAGTGATCGACGGACAGGTCGAAGGGCTGGATCTCAAGGGGTTGATCGCTGATCACAGCCAGGCGGCCCGACAGCTGATCGCCGGCAACTGACACGCTGAAACTGCGGGAGCGAACCTGCTCGCTCCCGCAGTCGTTCATGACGAGCCAGGCGATCCTCTAGCGATCACATCGCAAACGACACCGGAGCATGGCCTCGGCATCGCTATTTCTCCTTGGCCATGGACACCACCGTGGCTTTCGCGCCCTCATTGCGGAACTCGAACGTCACCCGATCGCCTGCGCTCAGCCCCTCCAATTGTTGCGCCGTGGCAAAAAAGGCCATCGTCATGGCAGGCCACTGCAAGGCCGGAACGGCGCCATGCGCAATGGTGACTGTGTGTTTCTCAAGGTTAATAGCCTTGATCGTGCCTTGCGCTTTGGCGATTGGCGCCTGTGTTGCTGGCTGCTCGGCCTGCATGCCCTCCATATCGTCCATTTTCATGCCGGGCATCTCTTCTGCCAGGGCGATAAAGGACAAGGTGGCCAGGGTGCTTGCGACTGCAATTTGCATCAGCTTCATTAGAGTTTTCCTTGCGGGAGAGAGGATTCAACAGCGTCAACAGAAAGATGCCGGCGGCGCATCAGTCGATAGGCAGCCGGAATAACAAACAAAGAAAGCAAAGGGGCCGTCACCATGCCACCGACCATGGGCGCGGCAATGCGGCTCATGACTTCGCTGCCGGTTCCGCTACCCAACAGGATGGGCAACAAACCGGCAATGATCACGGCCACGGTCATGGCCTTGGGTCTGACTCGTTGCACGGCGCCTTCACGAATCGCCGCAACCAGCCCACGCTCGGTACTGTCGCCAAGGTCCTCACGCTCAGCCCAGGCGTTCTTGAGGTAGAGCAACATGATCACACCGAACTCAGCGGAAACACCGGCCAGTGCAATGAAACCCACCCCGGTGGCAACCGACAGGTTGAACCCCAACAAATAGAGGAACCATACCCCGCCAGTCAGCGCGAACGGCAGCGTGGCCATGATCAGCAACGCCTCATCAAAACGCGCGAACGTCAGGTAAAGCAGCACGAAGATGATCAGCAAGGTGCCCGGCACCACCAGTTTGAGTCGGGCATTGGCCCTTTCGAGGAACTCGAATTGCCCTGAGTAGCTCAGGCTCATGCCGGGCTGCAACTTGACCTGCTCATTGATGGCTCGGCGCAGGTCCGCTACCACCGATGAGATGTCACGGCCGCGCACATCGATGTACACCCAGCCCGAAGGTCGCGCGTTCTCGCTTTTGAGCATTGGCGGGCCATCATTGACTTTGACCTTCGCCACCATGCCCAGGGTGATCTGGCCACCTGACGGGGTGTAGACCGGCAATTGCTCCAGGGCAGCGAGCGAATCACGCCACTCCCTCGGATATCGCACATTGATCGGAAAACGTGCCAGGCCATCAACCGTTTCGCCGATGTTCTCACCCCCAATCGCTCCGGCCACAATGGACTGCACATCGGCGATGTTCAGTCCGTAGCGGGCGGCGGCGTTACGGTCGATATCCACATCAATGTAACGGCCACCGGTCAGTCGCTCGGCCAGTGCCGAACTGACACCGGGTATGCCCTTGGCGACGCGCTCGACCGCCAGTGTCACGGCATCGATCTGCGTCAGGTTGGCGCCGGCCACTTTCACCCCGATCGGACTCTTGATCCCCGTAGCCAGCATGTCGATGCGATTGCGAATCGGCGGTATCCAGATATTGGTCAGCCCGGGAACACGCACCACCCGATCCAGTTCTTCCACCAGTTTCTGCTGAGTCATACCCGCACGCCATTGCTCACGCGGCTTGAACTGGATAGTGGTTTCAAACATTTCCAGAGGCGCCGGATCGGTGGCGCTTTCAGCACGACCGGCCTTGCCGAAGACATGTTCGACCTCAGGTACGGTTTTGATCAACCGATCGGTTTGTTGCAGCAACTGCGCTGCTTTCTGTGCCGACAACCCCGGCAGGGCGGAAGGCATGTAGAGCAGATCCCCTTCGTCCAGCGGCGGCAGAAACTCACCTCCCAGGCGCGACATCGGCCATAGCCCGCTGACAAAAACCAGTAGTGCCACCAGCAAGATGACTTTGGGACGCCGCAAAACCACATCGAGGGCTGGCTGATAGATTCTGATCAACCACCGGTTCAACGGGTTTTGTCGCTCGCTGGGAATCGGGCCCCGAATCCAGTAGCCCATCAGCACAGGTATCAGCGTTACGGAAAGCCCGGCCGCTGCGGCCATGGCGTAGGTTTTGGTGAACGCCAGCGGGCCAAACAACCGCCCCTCCTGCGCCTCCAGGGTGAACACCGGAATGAATGACAGGGTGATGATCAACAAGCAGAAGAACAATGCCGGGCCCACCTCGACCGCCGCTTCGGTGATCAAGTGCCAATGACGTTCCCCCTTCAATGGCTCACCCGCATTGGCCGCGTGCCATGCCTCGATTTTCTTGTGCGCGTTTTCGATCATGACCACGGCTGCATCGACCATGGCGCCGATGGCGATGGCAATCCCGCCCAGGGACATGATGTTGGCGTTGATGCCTTGATAACGCATGACGATAAAGGCAATCAGCACGCCCACCGGCAGCGAAATGATCGCAACGAGGGAAGAGCGCAGGTGCCAGAGAAAGATCCCGCAAACCAACGCGACGACGATGAACTCTTCGATCAGCTTGTGACTGAGGTTTTCAACCGCACGGTCGATCAGCTTGCTGCGGTCGTAGGTGGTAACGATTTCGACTCCGGCCGGCAAACTGCTCTTCAACTCGTCGAGTTTCGTCTTGATCGCAGCAATGGTCTGGCGAGCGTTCTTGCCGCTACGCAGAATCACGACCCCACCGACAGTCTCGCCCTCGCCGTCCAGCTCAGTGATACCGCGCCGCATCTCCGGCCCTAACTGGATCGTGGCGACATCGCCAAGACTCACCGGTACGCCACCGACCCCAAGCTTGAGCGGAATCGCCCGAAAATCGTTGAGCGACTTCAAATAACCGGAAGCTCGCACAATGAACTCGGACTCTGCCATCTCCAGCACGGAACCACCGGTTTCCTGGTTGGCCTTGCCGATCGCGTCCGTCACCTGCGCCTGGGTAATGCCCAGGCTTGCCAGCTTCAAGGGATCGAGCTGTACCTGATACTGCTTGACCATGCCCCCCACCGTGGCCACTTCGGCAACATTAGGCAGGGTCTTGAGCTCGAACTTGAGGAACCAGTCCTGAAGGGCGCGCAATTGAGCCAGGTCATGTCCGCCACTGCGGTCCACCAGTGCGTACTGGAAAATCCACCCCACCCCGGTGGCATCCGGTCCCAATGCCGGCCTGGCACTGGCCGGCAAGCGGCTTTGTATCTGGCTCAGGTACTCCAGCACTCGTGAGCGGGCCCAATAGGGATCAGTACCGTCCTCGAACAGCACATACACAAAGCTGTCACCGAAGAAGGAATAACCGCGCACGGTCCTGGCCCCAGGCACCGAGAGCATGGTGGTGGCCAACGGGTAGGTCACCTGGTTCTCGACGATTTGCGGCGCCTGCCCCGGATACGGGGTACGAATGATGACCTGGACATCCGAAAGATCCGGCAATGCGTCAATCGGCGTGCTCACTACCGACCAGGTGCCCCACGCGGTGACGAACAGCGTCGCCAGCAGCACAAGAAAGCGATTGGTTACAGACCAGCGAATCAGGGCGGCAATCATGGTTGGCTCCCCGATTTTTCCAAGCGTTCGACACGCAACCCCTCATCGGTCTGACTCACCCCGATCCGCACCTGGTCGCCCGCTTTGAGCCCCTGCATCAACGCGGGATCAGCCAGCGGGAACGTCATGGTCATGCCAGGCATGCCCAACGTCTTGAAAGGACCATGGGCGAGCGTGACTTCCCTGTCGTTGATCTCGATCACCTGCCCATCCGCCTCATGCAGTCCGGCAACTGCCGTGCTGGGGGATGGCTCCTGCCCTGCACTGGCGACAATGCCCTTGAGGCTGGCCTCCGAATCAAGCAGGAACTGCCCCGAAGCCACCACCTTCTGACTTTCTTCCAGACCGTTCAATATCGCCGTCTTGCCATCGTTCTCCTGCCCTGGTTGCACCACCACAGGTCGGTAATGACCGGCGTCTTCGGCAAGCATCACCAATGCACGTCGCCCGGTGCGAATGACAGCCTCGCTCGGTACCCACAACACACCTTGCCCGGTTGGACGGCTCAAGCGTACCTGCGCCGTCAAGCCCGGCTTGAGGCGACCGTCCGGGTTGGGCAGTTCCACTCGCACACTGAGGGTTCGGCTGTCCGGGTTGGTCTGCGGCAGAATCGCGCTGACCTTGCCCTTGAGCACTGTCCCCGGGAAGGCTGGCAGACGTGCCTCGACCGTCTGCCCGATGGCAATCGCTCCGGCGTCCGACTCTGGAACGGCAACGGCAAGCCAGACACTGCCCAAGCCATTGACGCGTGCGAGGGTATCGCCGGTCGCCACGGTCATGCCTGCACGTACGTTCAACTCTTGCAGCACACCTCCAATCGGGCTGACGAGCGTCAGGATTGGCTGGACTTTGCCAGTGCGCTCCACTTGGGCGATCAACGCTGCCGGCATCGCGCTCAGCCGCAACCTTTGACGGGCCGCGGCCAACAAGTCCGCGTCCCCGTTTTGTTTGAGGGCCAGGAATTCAGTCTGGGCAGCCGCCCATTCCGGCACCAGAAGATCGGCCAGCGCTTCGTTGGGTTTGAGCACATCACCGGGAGCATGGCCATACGCCCGCTCGACAAAGCCTGTGGTGCGCGCCTGAATCACCGCCACATCCCGTTCGTTGAACGCCAGAACGCCGGTAACTTCCAGGCTGGAATCAAGCACCCCGCGAGTGACTGTCGCAAGACGCAAGCCCAGATTCTGGCTCTGGTCCGGACTGATGCTGACAGTCGTATTGGCCTCTGCACCACTGGCGTACCGAGGGACCAATTGCATGTCCATGAAGGGGGACTTGCCCGGCTTATCGAACTTTTGCTGCGGGTACATCGGATCGTACCAATACAGTGCCTTGCGTTCGCCCGATGAGCCTTGGCTCTGCTCCTGGGCGCTGCCTGCTGCTCCACTCATTCGCTGGCGAGCCACTTCGTATCCACCGGCAACCCCGAAGGCCAACGCGATGCCGGCCAGCACTACCCCGTTCCATTTTCCAAGGTTCATTGGCCGGCCTCCCCATAAGCAAAATAAAGGCGCGCACTGCTCAGCGCTCGTTGCTCCTCCGTGTCGATCTGTTTGAGGCGGGCCTCAATGAGCTCTCGCCTGGCGGTGACAACGGCATTCAGATCGCCCTTGCCGGATCGATAACTGGCCATGCTGAGTTCCACCTTTTCCCTGGCCAGCGGTAACAGGCTTTCCCGGCTTCGCTGGACGGCACGATTCAGACGTTCATAGTCAGCCAGCTCACTCTCCAACTGCTGGGTGTGCTCACGTGACAGGGCTTCACGCTGGGCTTCAAGCTGACTGAGCTCGGCCTGTTTGGCGGCGATCCTGGGGTTTTGGCGAGAGCCCGGGAACAGCGGCAGGTCCCAGGAAAACTGCACGCTGACCATATCGCCAAACTCGCGACCGCGGTGCTGGTAGTCCAGCTCCCAGCTCCAGTCCGACTGCTTCTCGGACACGGCCTCATTGACCTTGGCCTGCGCTTCGCGGGTCATTGGCGCAAAAGCTGCCAACTCGGGGTGGTGTTGCAGTTTGTGGGAGTAGCCTGAGGCATCGACTGGCCATTCCGGCAAGCCGCCCACGGGGGTGTCGCTGCCAGCAGAGCCGATCCAGCGCTTGAGGGCCGCTCGGGCGAGGGCCCGTTGGCGGATCAAGTCGTCCTGTTGCTCTGCCAATTGAGCCGCTTCCTGCCTGGGTGTCACCGCATCAGCCGGTTGTGCACGACCACCGGCAATCTGCGCCCTGACGGCATCGGCCAGCAAACGGTTGTCTTTGTACAAGTCCTCGAACAGCGCCTCCTTGCGCTCGACCGAGAAACTGCTGATCCAGGCCAATGCCGTGGACTGCCGAACGTTGAGACGTTCGACCCTGCGCTGTGCAACGGCTTTGTCGACGGCTGCATCGGCGACTTCAATGCGCGCCTTGCGCTTGTCGCTGTTCGGCATTTCCTGCCTGACCCCAACCATTTGCATGGTCATGAAGTCCTGGTCAATGCTCCAGCGATCCGGCCCTCCTATGGGATAGTTCTGTACCCCCATCACTAACCTGGGATCAGGCAGCTCACCGGCGGGAATGGCTGCACTGCTGGCAGCCTGAATGTTGGCGTCTTGAGCGATCAATGTCGGCGCATTGTTTTCGGCCAGACGCAGTGCTTCATCCAGGGTCAAGGTGGCAGCGAGGCTCGGCAATGCCAATACCCCTACCGCCAGGCCGGCCACGAGGGACCAACCTGTGCAATAGCACTTGGAGTTCATGTTTACGATTCCTGTGATCATCCACCGCACGCGTCAAAGGACAGGTGCACAGCTGATTCATCCCGCCAATGCGGGATGAGTTTCAATGTGGAGCAGGAATCAAACGCGGGGCGGTCGCCATACTCCGGCCAGGGTCGGGACCGGCAGGAAATCGGTGGAAAGGGAGAGCACCATCGGGCTGAACAGCGTCAGAGGCGGCTTGAAGACCGAGACCTGCAGCATGCCACCGGTCTTGCACTCCTGACCGGGCTTACAAGGCTTGCCGTGCTCGGCAGGGCTCTTCATATCGTTGCAGCAGTCCATCCCCATGTCGTCCATCATCGCCATGCCCATCGCCTTCATCGGGCACGGTTCTGTCGGCGCCTGGACTCCCGCCATCCCGCTGAGGGGAAGCGACAGGCTGATAACGAAGATGAGGAAAAACCGCAGCAAGCGTTTCATGGGCGTGAGTGTAGTTGCTGAAAATGGCCCTGACTATTGGACCCGGGCATAACCGAGTTGCCCAAATGTCAGGCTCGGGCGATAAAACCGAACCTGAATTAAGCCAGCATTACCGACCCGCCATTGGGTGTATCGACGAGTCGATGCCTGTTCCAGCGATAACGCATTTCGCCCGTCGGGGCAGAACGCACAAACGACGGGTTGCAGCAGGGCCGCGAACGTGAGCGCTGAACCTTCCGGTCAGGTTTTACCAATTATTTCGACAAGCATCTGTAGAATGCCGATCAACCGCACCTGATGAGAAAAGAACATGTACGACTGGCTGAACGCCCTGCCCAAGGCAGAATTGCATTTGCACCTGGAAGGTTCGCTGGAACCCGAACTGCTGTTCACCCTGGCCGAACGCAACAAGATCGCCCTGCCGTGGAGCGATGTCGACACCCTGCGCAAGGCTTACGCCTTCAATAACCTGCAAGAGTTCCTCGACCTGTATTACCAGGGCGCCGACGTACTGCGCACTTCCCAGGATTTCTACGACCTGACCTGGGCTTACCTGCTGCGCTGCAAGGAACAGAACGTTATCCACACCGAACCGTTCTTCGACCCGCAGACTCATACCGACCGTGGCGTGCCATTCGAAGTGGTGCTCAACGGCATCGCGGCGGCCCTCAAGGACGGTGAACAGCAACTGGGTATCACCAGCGGACTAATCCTGAGCTTCCTGCGCCACTTGAGCGAAGAGCAGGCCCAGAAAACCCTCGACCAGGCACTGCCATTTCGCGATGCGTTTGTCGCCGTGGGCCTGGACAGTTCGGAATTGGGCCACCCGCCCAGCAAATTCCAGCGCGTGTTCGACCGCGCCCGTGGCGAAGGCTTCCTGACGGTCGCCCATGCCGGTGAAGAAGGTCCGCCCGAATACATCTGGGAAGCCCTCGACCTGCTGAAAATCCAGCGTATCGATCATGGCGTGCGCGCCATCGAGGACGAGCGCCTGATGCAGCGCATCATCGACGAGCAGATCCCGCTGACCGTTTGCCCGCTGTCCAACACCAAGCTCTGCGTATTCGATCACATGTCGCAGCACAACATTCTCGACATGCTCGAACGCGGGGTGAAAGTAACCGTGAACTCGGACGACCCGGCCTACTTCGGCGGTTACGTCACCGAGAACTTCCATGCACTGCATACGCATCTGGGCATGACCCAGGATCAGGCCCGGCGCCTGGCGCAAAACAGCCTGGATGCACGCTTGGTCAAACCGTAAAGGGTATCCCTGTCCCCTGTAGGAGCGAGCATGCTCGCGATGGTCGTCAACGATAACGCTGGCAGCCTGGCGCCCCGCGGTGCTCCGTCCACCATCGCGAGCATGCTCGCTCCTACAGTGCCATTTCCAGCTCGGCTGGCCTGGCAAAACCGTGGATTTCACGTTGCCCGGCGACGGTGACCTGCAAGGCCCGCGAATCGTTGGCCTGGCTTAACCACCCCGACTGCATGAACAACTGCAACAATGCCGCTCCCAATGCCCCGCCCATGTGCGGGCGCCTTTCGCTCCAGTCAGGACAGGCGCACGCCGGCTTGCCAGTGCGTTGGGCGAGTGCCTGGATGAACACGCCGCGTAACGCCAGCTCGTTGGCGCCCTTGAGGGTGATGCTGACCCGCTGATCGAACTGTTCGATCCAGCCCGCCTCCAGCAGACGCTGATACAAATCGGCAGCCAGGGTACCTCCCAGATGATCATCGCAAAGTCGCGCTCGCAGCAGCGACGAGTGCAGGGGCCGTGGTTTGGCCAGCGGCGTGGTGTGCTTGAAAATAGAAGCAACCGGCTGCGGCGCGCTGGCCAGCGAAGCACTGGCCAGCGCTTCGATCGCGGCCCCGATTTCCGGGGCGGCCAGACGAAAGAAACGCTTGCGCCCGCGGGTTTCGGTTTTCAACAGACCACCGGTGGACAAACGCGCCAGGTGGGCACTGGCCGAAGACGATGAAAGGCCGGCCAACAGGGCCAGATCTTCGGTTTGGCGCGCCGAGCCGTCCATCAAGGCCCACATCATTGCGCTGCGCTTTGGGTCAGCCAGCAAGGTGGCTATCTGGCTGATGCAAGGTGCATGTTCCATGAATTCACTCCCTGTTGAATCGTTTCGTCTACTGCTCGAAGTCATCTTGACCAGTAATGTGCAGTCGGCCAAGACGCTGCCTGCGCCGCACGTCACGCAAAACCATCGCCCACACAGATCTTCACCGGACAATGGGTGCCGAGGGCTGGCGAAGATGTGCGGGACAGGGTCTGAACCGGCATGGCGTCATTATTGCGATTGACGTTGCGTGCGTGAGGCGAGCGCCAGTATAGGCGGGTTGATCACCGGTTCCCGCCGTTCGCAAACAGCAGGTGGTGATAGTTCCTGAGGGAAATTTCGCTTTTTTCCTGCGACTAATGATCGATATCCGAGATCCCCGGAAAATGGCTGCTCAAGCGGGCGCATTGGCTGGCAAGCATTTCCCGCAACAGGTTCACCGGCTTACTCAACTGTGCGCGATGAGCGCACAACAGATTCAGCGGTGCGCGCTCGCAAAGCAGTTCAGGCATCAGCACTTTCAAGCGACCGGCAAGCACATCGGCGGCCACATCCAGCCAGGATTTGTAGGCGATCCCTGCGCCCGCCACGGCCCACAGCCGTACGACATCGGCATCGTCGCTGAAGCGGTCGCCACTGACGGTCAGGCCGACCTCGCGCTTGCCGTCGTGAAAACTCCAGTGATCGTGAACCCGGCTGCCGAGCATGTACAACAGGCAATTGTGCTGAGCCAATTGTTCCAGTTGCCGCGGCTCACCATGCCGGGCCAGGTAACTCGGCGCCGCGCACAGTACACGCCGGTTCTGCGGGGCGATGGGCAGCGCCACCAGGCTGGAGTCTTCCGGCTCGCCATAACGCAGGGCGATGTCCACCGGTTGGCGAAACAGATCGGCGATACGATCGCCGAGCAACAAACGCACCGTGAGCTTGGGGTGTTCGCGTTGAAATTCGTCCAGCCAGGGCAGCAGCAGGTTGCGGCCGAAGTCCGACGGCGCCGACAACTGCAACACCCCGCTCACCTGATCCTGACCGCTGGCCAGCAAACGCCGCCCCTCATCGAGATGACTCAGGGCGGCCCGGGCATACTCAAGAAAACCTTCGCCTTCGGCGGTCAGGCGCAGGCTGCGGGTCGAGCGGGCGAGCAGGCGCGCCCCCAACTGCTGCTCGATGCGTTTGAGCGAGGCACTGGCCACCGCTGCCGACATGTCCATGCCACGCGCAGCCGCCGACAGGCTGCCCAGGTCCGCCGCCCTGACGAACAATTGCAAGTCATCGAAACGCAACATCTGAAGCCCTGATTATCAAAAAAACATTGAAAGAGACTGCTCTTTTAGCGGGTTTTATCTTCAGTAGAAATAACCAATCATCTGCCCATCGAAATCCAGCCGTTTACGGAGCCATTGATGAAAGCCATTGCCTATTACGCGTCTCTGCCGATCAGCGACGAACAGTCCCTGCAAGACATCGAACTGCCGGAGCCGGTCGCCGGGCCACGAGACCTGCTGGTGGAGGTCAAGGCCATTTCGGTCAATCCCGTGGACACCAAGGTCCGCCAGAACGTACAGCCCGAGAACGGCGCCGCGAAAGTGCTGGGCTGGGATGTGGCCGGCATCGTCAAGGCCGTCGGCAGTGAAGTGACCCTGTTCAAGGCGGGCGACAAGGTGTACTACGCCGGCTCCATCGCCCGCGCTGGCGGCAACAGTGAACTGCATGTGGTGGATGAGCGGATCGTCGGCCATATGCCAAAAACCCTCGGCTTCGCCGAAGCCGCCGCCCTGCCGCTGACGGCAATCACGGCGTGGGAATTGCTGTTCGAACGCTTGCAGGTGCGCGAAGGCAAGACCGACGAAAGCCAGAGCCTGCTGATCGTCGGCGCGGCCGGCGGTGTCGGTTCGATCCTTACGCAATTGGCCAGACAACTCACGGGGCTGAACGTCATCGGTACGGCTTCGCGCCCGCACACCCAGAACTGGGTGAAAGAACTGGGCGCGCACCTCGTGATCGATCACAGCCAACCGTTGAGCGAAGAACTCAAGCGCGCAGGCATCGGCCAAGTGACCCATGTCGCCAGCCTGACCCAGACCGATCAGCACCTGGACCAATTGGTCGAGTCACTGGCACCACAGGGCAAACTCGCCTTGATCGACGACCCGAAAACCTTGGACGTGACCAAGCTCAAACGCAAGAGCCTGTCACTGCACTGGGAGTTCATGTACACCCGGTCGCTGTTCGAAACCGCGGACATGATCGAACAGCACCACCTGCTCAATCGCGTGGCGCAACTGATCGATGCCGGAACGCTGAAAACCACGCTCGGTGAGCACTTCGGCACCATTAACGCGGCCAATCTGCGTCGTGCCCACGCCCTGCTGGAAAGCGGAAAATCCAGGGGCAAGATTGTGCTGGAAGGCTTCTAGGCAGATGAGAACGGTGTCGCCCGACGATGGGCGACACCGTCAGTCTGAAGGTTGATCTCGGTCATAATTGCGATGATTTTCGGGACTACACTCGAAACCTCTGCGAGACAATCTTTTACCCGAGGAGGTCAGTAATGAAGATCCTGATAAAAGAATTGGCAAAATCCCAGTGGCAGGTAAGCCTGGACCAGCACGCCGTCAACTTCCGCAGCGAAGCCGAAGCCCGCGCCTTCACCCGTACCCTTGAAGCGCGACTTCAGGCCCCCCACCAGATTCCCCCCCTCCAGCAGCATCGCGCGGCGGGCTGACCCGACCTCATACCGCGCGCGCCAGCGCCCGGGCATTTTGCAAGCGTCGGGTGAACATCGCCATGCTCACCACCAGAATCCCGCACAGGCTGATCACCATGGCCATGGGCATGGCGCTGCCGTCGTGCAAAACGCCCACCAACGCGGCGGCGCCGGCGGCAACGCTGAATTGCAGGCACCCGAGCATCGCCGACGCACTGCCGGCCCGGGCGCCCTGACCGTTCATTGCACAGGCAGACGCGTTGGGAATGATGCAACCCAGGCTGGCGATGCAGACGAATAGCGGAATCAGCAAAGGCCACAAGTGCTCGGTATGCAATGCGCTGACGGCCAGCAAGGTCAGCCCGGCGCCCACGTAAACCCACACGGCGCGTGCCAGAAGAAACGCCGGCCCACGCTTGGCCAACAGCCGGGCATTGACCTGGGCCACCAGGATAAAGCCGGCCGCGTTGGTGCCGAACAGCCAGCCGAAGTGCTCGGCCGGGACACCATAGAGTTTGATGAAGACGAAGGGTGATCCGGCGATGTAGGCAAACATCCCGGCGATGGCGATACCACCGGTCAGCGCATGGCCGAGATACACCGGATCAGCCAACAGCCGACCGTACTGACGCAATGCGCCGGACAACGGTTGACGTGGCACATGGGCCGGCAGGCTCTCCGGCAAGCCAAAGGCGACGGCCAATCCTGCCAATGCGCTGAATCCGGTCAGCGCCAGAAAGATCGACTGCCAACCGGTTGTATTGACCAGCAATCCACCCAGCATCGGCGCCAGAATGGGCGCCAGCCCCATGACCAGCATCAATTGCGAAAAGACTTTGGCCGACCCCACTGCATCGCATTTGTCACTGACCACTGCGCGGGAAATCACCATCCCCGCACAGCCGCCCAGCGCCTGGACAAATCGCGCAGCGATCAACCACTCCAGACTCGGCGCATAGGCGCAGGCCAGCGATGCGACGGTGAACAGCCCGACCCCGCTCAACAGCGGAATGCGCCGACCGAAACGATCCGCGACTGGCCCATAGGCCAGTTGGCCAATGGACAGGCCAAGAAAATAAGCCGCCAGGGTCAGTTGAACGTGTTTTTCGTCCGTACCGAAAGCAAGCGCCATCGCCGGGAATGCCGGCAGGTAAAAATCGATCGCCAGCGGACCGAAGGCGCTCAAGGCACCAAGAATCAGGATTGTGCGGATATTCATCAGGCATCCAGGGGACAGGGTCGGCAGCCCGACAGTCTAGCCGCGCATGGACGCCTTGAACATTAAGTTAGCTCGCTAACTATTAAAAAGATCAGGCCAGCTTCACGCTGTAGCCCTCGTCACGGATCAGCGCGATCACCTGATCGGCCGTCAGTGAAGATTCGACGCCCACCTCTTTTGCCGCCAGATCGACGCGCACGCTGGCCGCCGGGTCCCCGGCCTGTACAGCGGCCGTGATGGCCTTGACACAGTGACCACAGGACATGCCTTCAACATTGAACACTTGCATGAGACGACTCCTTTGATGAGGCTCTTGAGTGAGCTTGCGGCCAGTTTCGAGCTTGCCACCATGGCAAGGTCAAGTTCTGGAATGATCTGCCGGGCTGGCAATCAACGCCGCGCTCGGCCAAGCTGCGTCCATCAATGACTCGATTCCAGGAGATTCAGCCATGCGCTGGTCAATTTTCAGCCTGTTTGGCTTCCTCAGCCTATTCACTGCCATGCCCCCGGCCCAAGCCGCTGGTCAGGATTATGGCGTGCTGATCATTTCCCGCGAGCGCTTGGAAGTTGCGACAAGCTGCGAAATCGGCGTGTACATTCAGGATCAATTGGCCGCACGGCTGTTCCAGGAGCAAAGCACCTCCTTCAACCTGCCGCCGGGCACTTTTTCCCTGCGCCTCAAACTGCTGCCGGGTCAGGCACCGGGCTGCAACCCGGGCATGCTGGCCCCCGGTTCGCAGGACATTACGCTCAGGGCCGGGGATGTGCAGAAGTACCGGATCGCAATGACGCAACAAGGGATGTACCTGAAACGCGCAGGCCTGGGCTACTGATCAGCACCGACCTGTAGGAGCGAGCACGCTCGCGATGGTCGCCAACAAAAACGTTGGCATCCTGACACCCCGCGGTGCCTGGTCTTCCATCGCGAGCGTGCTCGCTCCTACAGATGAAGAGCAGATTGGTGCTTGACCTTGCCAGCATGGCAAGGTTGATCCTGTAGACATCTTCTACAGGGAGCGTGCCCCATGTCCGAATCCATCACTTTCGACCTGCCGATTGCCGGCATGACCTGTGCCAGTTGCGCCGGGCGCGTTGAGCGCGCCTTGAGCAAAGTCACCGGTGCCAGTGCCGTCAGCGTGAACCTCGCCACGGAACAGGCGCGGGTCCAGGCGCCCACGGGTAGCCTGCCAGCCTTGATGGAGGCTGTCGAAAAGGCCGGTTATAGCGTGCCGCAGCACAGCCTGGAGCTGAGCATCGATGGCATGACGTGTGCCTCCTGCGTGGGTCGTGTCGAGCGGGCATTGAACAAGGTGCCAGGTGTCAACAGCGTCAGCGTCAATCTGGCGAGCGAACGGGCACATCTGGAACTGCTCGGGCAGGTCGACACGCAAACCCTGATCGCCGCCGTCAACAAGGCCGGTTACAGCGCCAGCCTCCACGAAGCGGACCACCCGCCAACCGACACCCAACAGCCCCGCCTGCACCGTGAGCGCTGGTTCTTGTTGGCGGCCATTGCCCTTGCCTTGCCGCTGGTATTGCCCATGGTGCTGCAACCGTTCGGCGTGCACTGGATGCTGCCCGCCTGGGGGCAATTCGCCCTGGCCACACCGGTGCAATTCATCTTCGGTGCGCGGTTTTACATCGCCGCGTGGAAAGCCGTGCGGGCCGGTGCCGGCAACATGGATTTGCTGGTCGCCCTGGGGACCAGTGCCGGCTATGGCTTGAGTGTCTACGAATGGGTCACCGCGGCCGGGCGCATGCCGCACTTGTACTTTGAAGCCTCGGCGGTGGTGATCGCCCTGGTGCTACTGGGCAAATACCTGGAAAGCCGCGCCAAGCGCCAGACTGCCAGCGCCATTCGCGCCCTTGAAGCGTTGCGCCCCGAGCGGGCGGTCAAGGTGATTGATGGCCAGGAACAGGACGTCGCCATCAGTGCCCTGCGCCTGGACGATCTGGTGCTGGTCAAACCCGGTGAGCGCTTCCCGGTGGACGGCGAAGTGGTCGAAGGCCAGAGCCATGCCGACGAGGCGCTGATCAGCGGTGAAAGCCTGCCGGTGCCCAAACAGGCCGGCGACAAGGTCACCGGCGGCGCCATCAATGGTGAAGGTCGACTGCTGGTACGTACGCAAGCCCTCGGTGCGGAAACCGTGCTGGCGCGCATCATCCGCCTGGTGGAGGACGCACAGGCCGCGAAAGCGCCGATTCAGAAACTGGTGGACAAGGTCAGCCAGGTATTCGTCCCGGTCGTGCTGCTGCTGGCATTGGCGACCCTGGCAGGCTGGTGGTTGTACGGGGCGCCGCTGGAAACGGCGCTGATCAATGCCGTGGCGGTGCTGGTGATCGCATGTCCTTGCGCACTGGGCCTGGCCACGCCGACAGCGATCATGGCCGGCACTGGCGTGGCCGCACGCTACGGGATTCTGATCAAGGACGCCGAAGCACTCGAACGCGCCCATGAAGTCAACTCGGTGGTGTTCGACAAGACCGGAACCCTGACCTCGGGCACCCCGCGAATCGCTCACTTGCGCGCCATCGACGGCGACGAAGCCCCCCTGCTGCAATGGGCCGGCGCCCTGCAGCGCGGCAGCGAACATCCACTGGCCAAGGCCGTGCTGGATGCCTGCAATGAGCGCGGTTTGACCGTGGCCGACGTGAGCGACAGCCAGTCCCTCACCGGACGCGGTATTGCCGGGACACTGGATGGCCGGCGCCTGGCCCTGGGCAATCGTCGCCTGCTGGAAGAACACGGATTGAATGCCGGGCCCTTGGCCGACGCGGCCATCACCTGGGAAACCGAAGGCCGGACCCTGTCCTGGCTGATCGAACCAGGTCCGCAGCCAAAGGTATGGGGCCTGTTCGCCTTCGGTGACACGCTCAAGCCCGACGCTCTGCAAGCGGTGCAGCAACTGAGCGAGCGAGGCATCAGCAGCCACCTGCTCACCGGCGACAACCGTGGCAGTGCCAAGGTGGTTGCCGATGCATTGGGCATCAGCGACGTACACGCCGAAGTGCTGCCCGCGGACAAAGCCGCCACGGTCGCCGCCCTGAAAAAAACCGGCGTGGTGGCCATGGTCGGTGACGGCATCAACGATGCGCCGGCACTGGCGGCGGCCGACATTGGCATCGCCATGGGCGGCGGCACCGACGTCGCCATGCACGCCGCCGGCATCACACTGATGCACGGCGATCCGCGACGAGTACCGGCAGCGCTGGATATCAGCCGCAAGACCTACGCCAAGATCCGGCAAAACCTGTTCTGGGCCTTCGTCTATAACCTGATCGGCATTCCACTGGCGGCCTTCGGCCTGCTCAATCCGGTGCTGGCCGGCGCGGCCATGGCGTTGTCGAGCGTCAGTGTGGTGAGCAATGCGCTACTGTTGAAAACCTGGAAACCCGAGGATCTGGAGGACAACCGATGAACATCGGCCAAGCGGCCCGCCACAGCGGCCTGAGCGCGAAGATGATCCGTTATTACGAATCCATCGGCCTGCTCAAGACCGCTCATCGCACCGACAGTGGTTACCGGGTTTACGGTGACGATGATCTGCACACCCTGGCATTCATCAAGCGCTCGCGCGACCTGGGGTTTTCCCTGGAAGAAGTCGGCAAACTGCTGACGCTTTGGCAGGATCGCCAGCGCGCCAGTGCCGATGTAAAGGCATTGGCCCGCCAGCATATAGAAGAGCTGGAGCGGAAAATCCGCGAGCTGGGGCAGTTGCGCGACACGTTGCAGGATCTGGTCGAACACTGCCAGGGCGATCACCGGCCTGACTGCCCGATTCTCAAGAGTCTGGAGTCGGGGTGTTGCACCGCCTCGACTCAAGCCTGATCCCTGTGGGAGCGAGCCTGCTCGCGAAAGCAAGCTGACAGTCGACAACAATGTTGAATATGAAATCGCCATCGCGAGCAGGCTCGCTCCCACAGGGATTGGGTCAACCACATTGAATCTGCACTCACGAAAAACCCGGCCAAGGCCGGGTTTTTCGTCAATCGATCACTGCATCCACGGTGGCGGCGGTTCTTCGCTTTTACCCGGTGGTGCATCGTCAGCGGCACGGGCGGCTTGCTTGCGCTCTTCGTCCCGGCGCGCGGCCTCGATCTCGCGCATGACGCCACCCACGTCGGCCAAAACTTCCGAATCGGCGAATTCGCCGGTCAGGACACTGCCCGGGTGCAGTTGGCCGGCCTCGTACAACGCCCACATTTCCTTGGCGTAGCGGGTCTTTTTCAGTTCCGGTGCAAAACGCCCGAAGTACGACGCCATGTTGCCCACATCGCGCTCAAGCATGCTGAACGCATGGTTGTTGCCCGCCGCGTCCACCGCTTGCGGCAAGTCGATGATGACCGGGCCGGTCGGGCCCAGCAGGACATTGAACTCGGACAAGTCACCGTGCACCAGGCCGGTACACAGCATCAGCACGATCTGCGAAATCAGGTACGCGTGATATTCGCGTGCCTGGTCCGGCTCCAGTACCACATCGTTCAAACGCGGCGCCGCGTCACCGTCCTCGTCGGTCACCAGCTCCATCAGCAGCACGCCTTCGAGGAAGTCATACGGCTTGGGCACACGCACACCGGCATTGGCCAGGCGGAACAACGCCGCCACTTCGGCATTCTGCCAGGCATCTTCGGCTTCCTTGCGGCCGAATTTCGACCCCTTGGCCATGGCGCGGGCCTGACGACTGTTACGTACCTTGCGGCCTTCCTGATACTCGGCCGCCTGGCGAAAACTGCGCTTGTTCGCCTCCTTGTAAACCTTCGCGCAACGTATCTGGTTACCGCAGCGCACCACATAAACAGCTGCTTCTTTGCCACTCATGAGTGGGCGCAGCACCTCGTCGACCAGACCGTCCTCGATCAGGGGTTCAATGCGTTTTGGAGTCTTCATCAGCTTTTATTCTGGGTCCTTTATTACCAAACACGCGAAAGTCATTCGTTATACGGCAATCCACTCGTTCGGGGGAGGGGGGGGCGACCTATGAACATTTACGAAGCACACAATGTGCCGGATTCGCCACTTGTTCCTGTGATTTTTCACGGCTGCCCCCGAATCATGGCCAAGCCCCAAACCCCTGCTGCACGGGGGGCAAACCGCACTTTCGCCGGAAACCGGCACCTGGCACGTTGCCGTTTTCAGGATTTTTCAAATCAGCCCTCAATTTCCTCCGACAGCAGCCGAAGCCCTGAGTGACAAACTGATTTGTCCGACAATCGTTCCATCAAAAAAACGATGCCGCACACAGGGAAACGACGTGTTCGAAAACGTTTACGGCTGCCAATAAACCGCGAGTCATCTGCACTGCGTGGGCCTACAAGAAAATCTGGAGCGCGGATGAACATCAAACAGAAGTTGACCTGGGCGTTTGCAATCATCGCCTGCTTGCCCGTGGTGCTGGTCGCCACCCTCGTCGTGCTGAACCTGCGCAGTGATGCCAGAAGCGAATTCGTCGACAGCAGCGGTCGCGAAATCCGTCAGGTCAGCAATGCCATGCAGCTGTTCTTCGACGGCATCAGCCAAAACGTCGAGTACCTGGCCAAGCAACCGTTGATCAAGAACTCCGACGACAGCCTCAAGACCTACATGAGCGCCAACGCCGAGAGCGTTCCCCAGGGCGAGATGGACAAAAAGGTCTTCGCCCTCCTGCAAGACCTGGGCAACAGTCATCCGTCCTACGCCTATGCCATCCTCGGCACCGCCGCCGGTGGCTACGTGTCGTGGCCGGACGATGCCAAGCTGAGCAACTACGACCCGCGCCAGCGGCCGTGGTACAAGGCGGCCCAGGCCAAACCGGGCAAGCCGTTCCGCACCGAGGCTTACTACTGGGCGCAGGACGATTCGACCTACGTCAGTACCGTGCGCACCATCGACAACAAGTTGGGCACCAATGGCGGCGTGGTCAGTATCGACGTGACGCTCAAGCAGCTCACTGAAATCGTCAAACAGATCAAGCTCGGCGAATCCGGCTACCTGATGCTGCTGGAAAACACCGGCACCGTACTGGTCGACCCGAAACAACCGGAACACAACTTCAAGGCCCTGAGCAGCCTCGGCGAAGGCTATGCACAACTGGCCAAGGCCGGCAAAGGCATGGTCGAAGTCGAACTCAACGGCGAGCGCTACATGGCCAACGTGTGGCCGTCGGAACAACTGGGCTGGACTTTCATCGGCCTGATCAAACAGAACGACGTGATGAGCACCGCGACGCAACTGACCTGGTTGATCGCCATCATCGCCGCTGTCCTGGCAGTGATCTTCGCCGTGGTCGGTGCCAGTTTCGCCAGCGTCATCGTGCGCCCGATCCGCAGCGTGGCCGACGGCCTGGAAGGTATCGCCCAGGGTGAAGGCGACCTGACCAAAAACCTGCAAATCCGTGGCAGCGACGAAACCGCGCAACTGGCCAACTGGTTCAACCAGTTCCTGACCGCGATTCGCAACCTGATCCAGAACATCGGCGGCGCCGCGACCCAGATCCTGGCCACCTCCAAGAGTTCGACCCAGGTATCGAGCGACATGGCCGAAGCCGCCGGGCGCCAGCGTGAAGCGGTGGACATGGTGTCCACGGCGTTCCACGAAATGGTCGCTACCGCCAACGAAGTGGCGCGCTCCTGCAGCCAGGCGGCCGAGTCCGCCGACAGCGGTCAGCGCCAGGCCCGCGAAGGCCAGCAGCAGATCGATGCGGCCGTTAACAGCGTGGATCGCCTGAGCCAGGAAATCGAACAGTCAGCCCAGTCGATGCAACAACTGGAACGTGACAGCAACGACATTCAGTCGATTCTGGGCACCATTCGCTCGATTGCCGAACAGACCAACCTGCTGGCACTGAACGCCGCCATTGAAGCGGCACGGGCCGGTGAGCAGGGTCGCGGCTTTGCGGTGGTGGCGGACGAAGTCCGTGCGCTGGCCAAGCGTACGGCCGACTCCACGGCGGAAATCGACGGGCTGCTGGGCAACCTGGCCAAACGCACCAGCCAGGTGACGCAACAGATGCACGCCAGCCTCGAAGTGTCGCAGCAATCGGTGACCCGTATCGGCGAGGCGCGCAGCAGCTTCGGGCAGATTCGCGAATCGGTGGACGTGATCCGCGACATGAACACCCAGATCGCCACGGCCGCAGAGCAACAGCATCAAGTGGCCGAAGACATCAACCGCCACATCAGCCAGATCCACGGCGATGCACAACTGGTGGCGGAACTGGCGAACTCGGCGCGCATGGACTCCCAGAGCCTGGCCGGTTTGTCCAATGAACTGGATGGCCTGGTGCGCCGCTTCAGGACCTGATTGAAACGGTTCGCGGGCAAGCCTCGCTCCTACGAGATCTCATCGTCTGTAGGAGCGAGGCTTGCCCGCGAAGGCGTCATCCCTGCCGAAACAACTCCCCCGGCGTAAACCCGAACAACCCCTTGAACGCCGCAATGAACGCCGACGTCGAGTCATACCCGCAAGACAGCGCCGCATTGGTCACGCTGTCGCCATCCTCCAGCAAACTCAGCGACGACAGCAGTCGCATGCGCTGGCGCCAACCCCGAAAACTCAACCCGGTTTCGCGCTGAAACAGGCGCATCAGGGTTTTCTCGGACGTGCCCAGACGCTGCGCCCACGCCTGCAAGGTCACCGTGTGCTCGGGGTTTTCGATCAGTTCGTTACACAGCCCCAACAATCGCTCATGCCGGGGCAACGGCAAGGAGAAGCCGACTTCCGGCAACGTCGCCAACTGATCCAGCAACACGCTCACCAGCCGCGCCTGCGGGCTGTCGCCCTGTGGATATTCCACCGGCAGCAAACAGAAACTCTTGATCAATTCCCGCGCCAGGGGCGTCACCTCCAGCACCCGACAACGCCCGTCCGCCCATTGGCAATCCTCGCGACGCACGTAGAGGCTGCGCATCTCGGCGCGCATGGAGGTCACGACCTGGTGTTCCAGATCCGCCGGAATCCAGATGCCCCACTGCGGCGGCGCGAAAAAACTGCCTTCGGCGGTGTGCACACCCAAGACGCCGCTAATGGCGTAGGAAAACTGCACCCAGTCGTGGCGATGGGACGGCGTCCAGGAGCCCGCGTTGAGGCTTTCTACCCGCGCGTACAAAGGACGCGGCAAGGCAGTGAGCGGCGGGATGCTTCGTTCGAGGGAGACTTGTCCGTTGGTCGGCATTGACTGGCCTTATGTCGCAGAGCAGCTGATGGAGGCGACGTTAGGTCATGTCACAAATCTATTCAACACCCCTAGCCCCTGTGGGAGCTGGCTTGCCAGCGATGGCGATTTGTCTGACACATTGATGTTGGATGTGCCGACGTCATCGCGGGCAAGCCCGCTCCCACAGGTATCCGGTTTCATCAATTACAACTTTCAACGCTCGACGATGGCGGTAACCCCCTGCCCGCCCGCCGCACAGATCGAAATCAACCCACGCCCCTTCCCCGCGACATCCAGCAGCTTCGCCAGGTTGGCGACGATACGCCCGCCGGTCGCCGCGAAAGGATGCCCCGCCGCCAGCGAGCTGCCTTTGACATTGAGCCGGTTGCGATCGATCGAGCCCAACGGCATGTCGAGGCCCAGGCGGGTCTTGCAGTATTCGGAGTCTTCCCAGGCCTTCAAGGTGCACAGCACTTGGGCGGCGAACGCTTCATGGATTTCGTAGTAGTCGAAGTCCTGCAAACTCAGGCCATTTCGCGCCAGCAATCGAGGCACGGCATACACCGGCGCCATCAACAAACCTTCGGCGCCGTTGACGAAATCCACCGCTGCCGCCTCGCCGTCGCGCAGGTAGGCGAGTATCGGCAAGCCGCGCGCCTTCGCCCACTCTTCACTGCCCAACAGCACCAGCGACGCACCGTCAGTCAGCGGCGTGGAGTTGCCGGCAGTCAGGGTGCCCCTGGCGCTTTTTTCGAACGCCGTTTTCAGGGACGCGAGTTTTTCCAGGGTCAGGTTGGGGCGCAAATTGTTGTCGCGGGTAAGCCCGAGCCACGGCGTCATCAAATCGTTGTGCCAGCCTTCGGCATAGGCAGCGGCCATTTTGCGATGACTGTCCAGCGCCAGCTCATCCTGTGCTTCACGGGAAATGCCCCAGGTCTGCGCCATCAGCTCGCAATGCTGCCCCATGGACAACCCGGTACGCGGTTCGCCATTGCGCGGGAACTCCGGGATCAGGTGCCGTGGGCGCAATTGCAGGAAGGTTTTCAGTTTTTCGCCGGTGCTTCTGGCGCGGTTGGCTTGCAGCAGAATCTTGCGCAGGCCTTCGCTGACACCGATCGGCGCGTCCGATGTGGTATCGACACCCCCGGCAATGCCGCACTCGATCTGCCCCAAGGCAATTTTATTGGCCACCAGCAACGCCGCCTCAAGCCCGGTGCCGCAGGCCTGCTGGATGTCATAGGCGGGAGTCGTGGGTGAAAGCCTTGAGCCGAGCACGCATTCGCGGGTCAGGTTCATGTCCCGTGACAGCTTCAGGACAGCCCCCGCGACCACCTCGCCCATCCGCAGGCCATGCAGGTTATAGCGTTCGATCAGCCCCTCCAGCGCGGCGGTCAGCATGAGCTGGTTACTGGCGGTGGCGTACGCGCCGTTGGAACGGGCGAAGGGAATCCGGTTACCGCCGATGATCGCGACGCGGCGCAGTTGGGTCATGGAAAACTCCTGATGAAATACCTGATCTCAACACCAATCTCCGTAGGAGCGAGGCTTGCCCGCGAAGGTGTGTCAGCTACATTCATCTCAACTGACACACCTTCGCCGGCAAGCCTGGCTCCTACAGTTTTTGCATTGCCATATGGACCAATGATCAAGCGTAGGCCTTATCTCGCGGATCGAACGACTGATTGCCATCGATGGTCCACACTTTGAACCCCGGTTTCTGGAGCATGTTCCATGTCTGACCGCTATATCGACTTCGCCAACTCGTCCATCGGCCATCGTCTGGTCGGGGCCCTGGGCCTGCCTTCGCCGGTCCGTTTGGAACGCTGGCAAGCAGGACGGCTGCGCCCGGTCGAAGGTGCATTGTTGATCGGTGGCGGGCCGCTGGCGGAGAAGGTCGGCGCATTCGCCAACCGCCTGACCGATGCGATCTACAGCTATGGCAGCGATCCTTCGATAGCGGCGGCATGGATTCCCGGGCACGGCCCGAAACTCAAGGCCGTGGTGTTCGATGCCAGTCACCTGGTGCAAACCGATCAGCTCAAGCAGCTGCGCGAGTTCTTTCAGCCCTTGATGAAAAACCTCGCTCACTGTGCACACCTGGTGATTCTCGGGCGCGATCCCCACACCATGAGCGACCCGTTCGCCGCCAGCGCCCAACGCGCCCTGGAAGGCTTCAGCCGCTCGCTGGCCAAGGAGCTGCGCAGTGGCGGCACCCTGCAACTGATCCATGTCGGCGAAGGGGCCGAGGATCAACTGGAAGGTCCTCTGCGGTTTTTCCTCTCGCCCAAAAGCGCGTTCGTGTCCGGGCAAGTGATCGGCCTTGATGCCTGCAGCACCCAGGTCGCGGACTGGACGCGTCCGCTGGCCGGGCGCAAGGCGCTGGTCACCGGCGCGGCGCGCGGCATCGGTGCAGCCATCGCCGAAACCCTGGCCCGCGACGGCGCCGACGTTATTTTGCTCGACGTACCACCGGCCAGAAACGATCTTGAAGCGCTCGCCGCGCGTCTGGGTGGACGCAGCATCACCCTCGACATTTGCGCCGAGGACGCCGCCACGCAATTGGTCGACGCGCTGCCCGACGGCGTCGATATCGTGGTGCACAACGCCGGCATCACCCGCGACAAAACCCTGGCCAACATGACGCCGGACTTCTGGGACGCCGTACTCGCCGTCAACCTCAATGCCCCACAAGTGCTGACCCGGGCCCTGCTCGACAGCGGCACGCTGCGTGACAACGGCCGGGTGATTCTGCTGGCTTCGATCAGCGGCATCGCCGGCAATCGCGGGCAAACCAACTACGCGGCCAGCAAGGCCGGGCTGATCGGCCTGGCGCAAGCCTGGGCGCCTTCGTTGCAGAAGCGGGGCATCAGCATCAACGCCGTGGCGCCCGGATTTATCGAAACCCAAATGACCGCGCACATTCCGTTCGGCCTGCGCGAGGCCGGGCGCCGCATGAGCTCGCTGGGTCAGGGTGGGCTGCCGCAAGACGTCGCCGAAGCGGTGGCCTGGCTGGCACAGCCGGGCAGCGGCGCATTCACCGGGCAAGCCTTGCGCGTGTGCGGCCAAAGCGTTCTGGGGGCCTAGCGATGAGCACCGACTGGCACACCCTCAACCGTGAACCCAACTTGCCGGGACTGTATTTTCGAGCGGCGACCCGACGGAAAATCACCGGCAGCTCCCTGCCCGATTCGGGGTTGCGCTGCTGGCTGGATGTCGACTCCAAACGCCTGGCGGCCTATCGCAACGTCTGTGGTTTCGCCGACAACAGCCTGCTGCCACCGACTTATCCACACATCCTCGCCTTTGCCTTGCAGATGCAGTTGCTCACCGCCGACGAATTTCCGTTTCCACTGCTGGGGCTGATTCACCTGGGCAATCGCATCCGCGTGCTGCGCCCCATGGGCGGTGTGAATCGAGTACGGGTGGGCGTGCGGGTGCAAAACCTGCAACCCCATGCCAAGGGTGCGACGTTCGATCTGCTGACCACGCTGGACGATCAACTGGGCACGCTATGGGAAGCACAGAGCCGGATGCTCTGTCGCAAGCTCAAACTGGACGGCGAACCCCGCGAAGACCTGATGACCTCGACACTGCCACTGACTCAGGTCGCCCAATGGAAAGCGCCCGCCGACATCGGCCGGCAGTACGCCAGGGTGTCCGGCGACTACAACCCGATTCACCTGAGTGCGGTCAGCGCCAGGCTGTTCGGCTTTCCCTCGGCCATCGCCCACGGTTTATGGAACAAGGCGCGCGCACTGGCCGCGCTGGCCGACCATCTACCGACAGCCAACATCGAAATCGCCGTGCAATTCCACAAACCCGTGCGCCTGCCCGGCGAAGTGACGCTGCTGGCCAGCGCGGCGGGCTCGAGTGGCGAACTGAAATTGATTGGGGGCGCAGAGCTGGAGCACATGATCGGCCAGTGGCGGCCTGTGACGTGATCCCATTGACTCACCCGTTGGCAGAGAGACCGCCATCGCGGCTGTTGTAGGAGCCAGGCTTGCCGGCGAATGCGTTTTCAAAAGCGCCACACGACGTCAGGCCGCCTTCGCTGGCAAGCCAGCTCCCACAAATCCGCGACACACCAGAATTTTGTGGACGACTACAGACCTGTAGGAGCCAGGCTTGCCGGCGAAGGCATTTTCAATGACGCCGCATGGCTCAAGACCGCCTTCGCGGGCAAGCCTCGCTCCTACAAGGCAAAGGCGTTTTCAAAAACGCCACATGACGCCAGGCCGCCTTCGCTGGCAAGCCAGCTCCCACAAATCCGCGACATACCAAAATTTTGTAGACGACTACCCAAAGGCCCCCAAGACCTCACCCCTTGACCAAATAAACCTGCGGCTGCGGAAACAGATTATTGAGCGTCTCCAACAACCGCACGTGATAAATCGGCTTGCGAAACAGATCCAGCACCTGCAAGCGCAACAGGTCGCTGACATCGTCCATATCCGCATGCCCGGACATCACGATCACCGGCAAATGCTGACGCGAGGTGTGCTCGCGCAGTCGCTTGATCAACGACATCCCACTCTCTTCCGGCATGCGCAAATCGGTGATCACCAACGCCATATCCGGATGCCGGGTCAGGTGATGCAGCGCCAGCTTGACCGAGGTCGCCGTGAAACAGTTGAACCCTTCCCCTTCCAGCAATTCGGCCAACTCAAACAATGCGTCCTCTTCATCATCGACCAGAAGAAGCTTCTGACGCTGGGATGCTGAAGCGATCATAGGCACCACCTGAAATGGACTAAACGCTGACGTTAGATTCCCTTCAAAGCATTTTCAAGACAACGAACGTCCTGTCATAGCGCAGCCTTGATCGTATTGAAGGTGGCAGTGATAGCACTCGAAATACCCGTACTGAAACCGGCAAGAGTCACCGCGACCATCGCAGCAATAATCGCGTATTCGATACCCGAAGCCCCCTCGGTATCCCTGGCCAGTTTCTTGTAGAAAACGAGTTCCGATTTGACCTTCTGCACCAGCTTGGAAAAAGACATGTCGACTCTCCTGGAGCACCCGGGTGTTGCATGAGCGCAACATGATTCCCCTATGCCAGCACCAGCATTGTCGGCATTCCCACCCCCAACAACTGTAAATATTCATTAATCCGAAAGTATTAGTCGCTTCGTTGACGTCAAAAAACCTTGCATTTCATCGTAAAGATTTACTTTCACTGGATTTTTACCGCTCGGTAATGGCGTTTTGCTCTACCTGCGCTAGGGTCAAATAGCGAAATAGTTCCATGTTCATAGCTGCCTGATTGCAAAAGATTCTCGTTGTAAAAGAGAACATTATCGCAGCAGGAAAGGGAGAGCCGTCATGAACAGTCGTGTCACTCTGGGTCTCGCCGGACTCTTGCTGGTCGGCGCTCTGATTGCCGGTTACTGGGGCCTGACACTGAGCCGTCAGCCGGTCGCCGAAGCCGTTGCCGCCCCTGCCGTGACTCCCCCCGCTCCCGTCGCCCAGGCACCCGTGCCGCAGGAAGACACCACCCGCCAGCCAGTGGTCGTGCTGGTCAACGACATCGCCCCCTTCGTGCAAATCACCGCCGCCGACGTCACCCTGGAAAAACTGCGCACCGCGCCGCCCGGCAGTCTGACGCGCCTGGACCAGGCGATTGGGCGTACGCCCTGGCGCGCCCTCGCTGCCGGCACCTGGCTCAATGACGAAAGCTTTGAAGCGGGCAGCAAACTGGCGCGCATGATCCGCCCCAACGAACGCGCCCTCGCGGTCGCCGTGGACGACGTGATCAATGCCGGCGGGCAACTCACACCCGGGGACTATGTCGATGTCCTGCTGTTTCTGCGCATGGACACCAACAACCTTGAATCCTCGGCGCAGCTGGTGATTCCGGCCTTGCGCGTCCTGGGGGTGGGCGAGCAACTGGGGCTGACCAACGACGGTCAACCCGCCAGCCCCGCGCGCAGCAACGAGGAAAAAATCCGCCAGGAGCAAATGCGCGCCAGCGCCCGCAGCGTGTTGCTCGCGGTGCCCGAACAACTGCTGAGTCGCCTCATGCTCGCCGCCCAGAGCGGTGTCCTGCGCCTGGCCGTGCGCAGCGCCGATGAACAGCGCCTGTCGCGCTACTGGGCCGGCGATAGCGACTCTGCGGCCAGCCTGGCCAACGCCAATCGTGAACTGTTGCAGTTCAGTCAACTGGCGATGACCACGCCTGCCAAACCGGTCGTGACCAGTAAAGCACCCGCGTCGCGCAAGCCTGGTGTGGAAGTCATTCGCGGCAACCAGATCACTCAACAAACCCCCTGATTCGAGCAAGGACGTTCCTTTTATGCGCAGACGTTTTATGCCGCTGTTCAACGGCTTGATCTGGGCCACCTTGCTCGGTGCACTGCCGATCGGCGCGGCATCGGCAGCAGTCGGCAACTGCGCCGCGCTCGGGCCGCTGCCGGCGACGCTGGAAGTCGGCGAAGGGTTGCAACAAGAAATGCAATCGCCCGTGGCGATCACTCGCCTGGCCGTAGGCGATCCGAAAATCGCCGATGTACGCGTCAATGGCGATCGGGCCTTCCTGCTCACAGGCGTTGCCCCCGGCACCACCAGCCTGATGGTCTGGACGGCCTGCTCCACGGCGCCGCGCCAAAGCATGGTATTCGTCCAGGGCCGCGCCACCACCGCCATGACCAGCGCCGCCCGGCTGCCGTCCGATGACCCGCAGCTGCCGTCGCAGGTCCAGACCGACATCCGCTTCGTCGAAGTCAGCCGCACCAAGCTCAAGGAAGCCAGCACCTCGATCTTCGGCAAGAACTCGAACTTCCTGTTCGGCTCCCCAGGCACCGTGCCCAACACGGCCGTCACCCCGCGCGTGTTCCCGCTGCGCAATATCGATCCGCGCATTGCCGTACCCAGCATTCCACTGGCCAATGACGTGTACAACATCGTCGCCGGCGGCGGCAATTTCCTGGGCATTATCAATGCCATGGAAAGCAGCGGTTTCGCCTACACCCTGGCACGTCCCAGCCTGGTGGCCCTCAGCGGACAGAGCGCCAGCTTTCTGGCCGGCGGCGAAGTTCCGATTCCGATTCCCAGTGCCAACAGCAACAGCTACTCCATCGAGTACAAGGAATTCGGTGTCCGCCTGACGCTCACACCGACAGTGGTCAGCAACGATCGGATTGCGATCAAGGTCGCTCCCGAAGTCAGCGAACTGGATTTCAACAATGCCGTGACCATCGGTGGCACCACAGTCCCGGCCTTCACCATTCGCCGTACCGACACCAGCATCTCCCTGGCCGATGGCGAAAGTTTTGTCATCAGCGGCTTGATCAGCACACAAAACACCTCGCAGGTGAGCAAATTTCCGGGGCTGGGCGATATCCCGATCCTGGGTGCGTTCTTTCGCAGCTCTTCGATCAACCGAGAGGAGCGCGAACTGTTGATGATCGTCACGCCGCACCTGGTGCAGCCATTGGCGGCCAACGCACAGCTGCCGTCATTGCCCGGTGAACAACTGCGCAACTACGACCCCAACTGGTATCGCCTGTATTTCCTCGAAAACGGTGACTTCGATAAACGCAGCGGGTTATCGCAATGAGTCAGAACCTGAGTCAGACCTTCCTCGCGATCACGCGCAACAGCACCGACCTTGAGTGGCTGCAAGGGGCGCTCGCCCCGTTGGGCCAAGTGGTCAGCGCCGGTGGCGGTAGCCTCGACGAACTGTTGGCGCTGGTGGACGTGACCTTCGCCAGCCTGGTGTTCGTCGGCCTGGACCGTGATCACGTGGTGGCGCAGAGCGCGCTGATCGAAGGCGCGTTGGAAGCCAAGCCGATGCTGGCCATCGTCGCGTTGGGCGACGGCATGGACAACCAGTTGGTCCTCAATGCGATGCGCGCTGGCGCCCGGGATTTCGTCGCTTACGGTTCGCGCTCCAGTGAAGTGGCCGGCCTGGTGCGGCGCCTGAGCAAACGACTGCCGCAGGTGACGCCCACCACGCACCTGGGCGGCCTGACCGTGTTGTACGGCGTGCAAAGCAACGCCGACGGTGCACTGCTGGCCACCCACATGGCGCAAGTGGTGCAAAACAGCGGCCAGCATACGCTGCTGCTGGACCTGGGCCTGCCCCGTGGCGACAGCCTGGCGCTGCTGGGCCTTGAGAGTTCGTTTCATTTCGGCGATGCACTGCGGCACTTGCGGCGCCTGGATGCGACGCTGATCGACAGTGCCTTCACCGGTTGCGACGGCGGGTTGCGCATCCTGGCCTATGCCGACAACGACGAAGCGCTGGAGCACACCAGCGCCGCCGAGCTGTACATGTTGCTCAGCGCCCTGCGCCAGCACTTCCAGCACATTGTGGTGAACCTCACCGGGCAGCCGGACAGCGAAGCCCTGCGCACCTTTGTCGCCCATTGCGACAAGCTGCTCTGGTACACCGACCAGAACGTGCTCGACTGCCGGCGCAATCTGGCGGTGCTCAACCTGTGGCGCGAAAAGGGCATGAAACTCGATCACGCCAGGCTGCTGGTGGACCGCTACCTGCGCAGCGTCGCACCGGATTCCGACACCCTGGGCAAAAGCTTCGGCATGGAAATCATCGCCACCCTCAACTACAGCCCGGAAGTGCGCCTCAATGCCAAGAACCAGGGCGTGACGCTATTCGAACTGGCGCCGCGCGATGGTCTGACCCAGAGCCTGCGAACCTTGGGCGAACGCCTGGCCAAGCGTTCGGAAGGTCTGGCCAAACCCAGGATCGGCTGGTTCGACCGCTTGAGGGGTGCGCAATGATTGGCGAAAAACTGTTTGGTGCGCCCCACCGCGCGGCGATTGGCAATACCGATCACGAAGGCCTGAAACTGGTCCTGCACCGCTACATCATCGATGCCATCGAGGAGTCCGGGAAAAACCTGCTCGAAGGCTCGCGACAAGCACTGTCGCAGTTCGTCATCGACAAAGTGGCCGAGTACATCGCCCGCTTGCACCTGGCCATTTCCCGCTACGAGATGGAGCGCCTGGCCGAGGAAATCGTCGACGAACTCACCGGTTTCGGCCCTCTGGAAGTGCTGCTGCGCGACACGGCGGTGACCGAAATTCTGGTCAACGGCCCGCACCGGGTGTTTGTCGAACGTGACGGCGTACTGCATCAAAGCGACCTGCGCTTCATCGACTCCCACCACGTCGAGCGTGTGATGCAACGCATTCTCGCCCCTCTGGGACGTCGCCTCGATGAGTCATCGCCCATGGTCGATGCGCGCCTGCCCGATGGCAGTCGGGTCAACGCCATCATTCCGCCGATTGCCCTCGACGGCCCGTGCCTGTCGATCCGCAAATTTCGCCAGGACATGTTCAAGAGCAGCGACCTGATCGCGATGCAAACCATCGACCAGGCCATTTTCGAATTCATCCAGCAAGCCGTGGGCAGCCGCTGCAACATCCTGATCAGCGGCGGCACCGGGACCGGCAAGACCACGCTGTTGAACATCCTCAGCCAGATGATCAACCCCCACGAACGGCTGGTTACCATCGAAGACGTCGCCGAACTGCAACTGGGCCATCCCCATGTCGTGCGCCTGGAAACCCGCCCGCCGAACGCCGAGGGTCACGGCGAAGTGAAAGCCAGCGATCTGATTCGCAACGCCCTGCGGATGCGTCCGGACCGGATACTGCTGGGCGAAATCCGCGGGGTCGAGGTGGTCGATGTGCTGACCGCCATGAACACCGGCCATGACGGCTCCATGAGCACCGTGCACGCCAACAATGCCCAGGATGCCTTGCTGCGTTTGGAAACCCTGGTCGGCCTGACGGGCCGCACCATCGCCGAACGCACCCTGCGCCAGATGATCTGTGCGGCGCTGGATGTGGTGATCCAGTTGACGCGCATGCCCGACGGCCGCCGTTGCGTCAGTGAGGTGGTGGAGGTGGTGGGCGTGCGCGATGACGTGTATGTCACCAATACCTTGTTCCGGCTCGACCGACGCAGCGGTTTCGGCTTCCTGCGCGAGGCGGTCAACCCCGCCGGCGACAAACTGCGCCGCGAAGCGGCACTCTCCCCATCGGTGTATTGAGGCCAGCACATGCTCAAACCGCTGCTGCTCCTGCTCGTTTGCCTGACCCTGCTGGGGCTGTCGGCGCGCCTGTTCTACAGCGGACTGCGCCAGAACGGCACTCAGCGGATTCTTGGTCGACTTAGCCAGGGGCAACCACAGCCAGTGGTGCAGCACACATCGTGGACAGGACTGGAGCGTGCGTTCCTGCGCGCAGGTTTGGGGCGCCCCAGCGAACGCCTGGGCCAGTGGCTGACGCTCTGGGTTCTGCTCGTGCTGACGGGATTGCTCCTGGGTGGCTGGGGCGGCGCACTGCTGTCACTGCTGCTGCCTCCGCTGTTGATGCGCCTGTACATGAGCTGGCGTTATAAGCGCCGCCTCAAGCGCATGATCGAGCAATTACCCGCCCTGCTCGATCATGCCGTGCGCAGCCTGAAGTCAGGGCGGACGCTGGCCGATGCCGTGCTGGGTGCCATCGACGCCGTGGAAGACCCGTTGAAAAGTGCCATGGCCCGGATTCAGCGCAACGTACAACTGGGGGTCAGCCTCGCGGATGCCGCCTCCGATTTCGCCGAGCTGTACGCCAAGGATGAACTGCGCCTGCTGGCACTCGGCTTGAAGGTCAACCATCGCTACGGCGGCAACGCCAGCGAAGTGCTCGAAAACCTGATCAAGATGATTCGCGAACGCGAACAGGCGGCCAGGCAATTGAGGGCCCTGACCGGGGAAACACGCATCACCGCAGTGGTCCTGGCCCTGCTGCCGGTCGCCGTCGCCGGTTATTTCCTGATCACCAATCCGACCTATCTGCTGACCATGTGGGACACCGGTTCCGGGCGCACGATGCTGGCGAGCGCATTCGCGTTGCAGGCGGTGGGATGTCTGGCGCTGTGGCGCATGTTGAGCCGCCTGTGAAGACGCCATTGCTGATCAGCGCCCTGCTGTTTCTCGGCGCCGCGCTCCTGCTCTTCGGCAACCTGCTGCAACAGCGCCGGCGTGCCCGTCAGGTGATCCAGCGCCTGGACGGCAAGCCGCCTGGCGACAAACGTTTGAATCAATGGCTGCATGCACTGGGCGCCAGCCGGGCTGGACAGTGGGTAGTCAACATCGACAACGAAACCCAAGCCCTGCTTAACCGGCTGGGCTGGCGCAGCGCACGGCAACGCACGCTGTTCGCCGCGGTTCAGGTCGGCGTTCCGATACTGGCCCTGGCCCTGTGCCTGCTGATTCAGGGGCTGTTTTTCCCGACCGTGCAAAACCACTGGATCGCCCCGGCGTTCGCCACCGGCGTCGGCTATTTGCTGCCCAAGCGCCTGCTGGCCGCCGCCACTCGGCACCGGCAGAAACAACTGGCCATCGAGACCTCGACCTTTATTGCACTGCTGCGCATCCTGTTCGAATCCGGCATGGCCGTGGAGCAATCGCTGCGAGTCTTGAGCATCGAAGGCAAGCAGTTGTTGCCCAACCTGACCCATGAACTGCGCCTGGTCCTGGCTCGGGTCGACTCCGGTCTGGAGCTGGGCGAAGAACTGCACAAGACCACCCGCCTGCTGGAGGTCGACGAATTCACCGACACCTGCGTGATTCTGCAACAGCTGATTCATCAGGGTGGCGGCGCCATGAAGTCCCTGCTGTCGCTCAAGCAGTTGCTCGATGACCGACGCCTGACGCGCCTGCAGGAATACATCTCCAAGATGTCCGCCAAAATGTCCGTCGTGATGATGCTGTTTCTCTTCCCGGCGTTGTTGATCGTCCTGGCCGGCCCGGGCTTCACCGCCCTGGCCCGGGCCTTTGCTTCCTAGAGGGAACCTGATGAAAGCATTGATTGCCGGTTTGAGCCTGTTGCTGCTGGGCGGTTGCGCGAGCAATGGCCAGGCACCGTGGGACACCCTGACCAACACCGCCAGCTGCGGCAAGCTGAACTCCGATCAACAACTGGCCATGAACCTGGCCGATGACATGGCCAAGGACGGCAAACTGCACGCCAGTCTGGCCAACCTGCAAAACCTGCCGGACGACATGGCCGACGTGCGCCTGCGCAAGGCCAAGGTCTATCGACTGCTGGGGCGCAGTGAAGCCGAGCCGCTGTACCGCAGTTTGCTGGGCACCTGCCAGGCCGCCGAAGCGGAACATGGCCTGGGCCAACTCGCCGCGGCCAAGGGCGACAACGGCCAGGCACAGGCCCATCTGCTGCGGGCCGCACGCCTGGCGCCGACCGACGAAAAAATCCGCAACGACCTGGGCGTGGTGTACCTCAATCAACTGCGGACCGAGGACGCCAAATTCGAATTCCTCACCGCCATCGAACTCAAGCAGGGCGACCAACTGGCGGCGGTGAACCTGGTGACGCTGCTGATCTACCAGGACGACTGGAGCCGCGCGGCCGAACTGGTCAATCGCCTCGGCCTCAGCCCTGCCCAAGTCACCGAAGCCCAGGCCCGCGCCGAAAAACTCAAGAGCCCGACCCGGCCAGGCGCAGCCATCGCCGCACAAGTCGCCGCCGTCACCAACCCGGCGCTTCCTTAGGGAGAACCCCGCATGAAACCGATCCTCCTCTGCGGCCTCGGCCTGCTGGTTGTGCCCTTCGCCAGCCACGCCCTCGACACCGGCCCGTCCTCGCCGCAACAACAGGAAACCGAAGGCTGGCTGCAACTGCAACGCAGCAACAGCGTCGCCTCTCCAAAAACACAAACCGCCACCGCGACCGAACGCGAACTGGCGATGCAGCGCTGGCTCAAGAGTTATCAACACGAGATCCCGCAGTTTTTCGATCAGGATGCCGGCGGGAAAGTGGACAGTGGGTCGGGGGGGTAGCCTCGAATTTCTTATCACCATTGCGGACGTCCACAGATCCGTAGGAGCCAGGCTTGCCGGCGAAGGCGTTTTCAATGGTGCCGCATGACTCAAGGCCGCCTTCGCGGGCAAGCCTCGCTCCTACGGTTGATCGTTCCCACGCTCCGCGTGGGAATGCAGCCCGTGACGCTCCGCGTCACATTCAGAAGCCGGAACGCGGAGCGTCCCTTGAGGCATTCCCACGCGGAGCGTGGGAACGATCAATGGGGTGTGCCATTACTGCGGATCGAGATTATCCAGCGCCCGATTCACCGCCAGTTCACCCAGCATGATCACCTGCGCAATCCCCAGCAGCGTGCTGCGCTGAGACCCTTCCAGAAACCCCGCGAAATCACTGGCCATGACACTGGCCGATGCCAGCGATTCACAGGCATGGGCCAGCAGGGTTTCCGTGTCTATTTCGGGCGCAATGACAAACATCGTGCTGGGCTTGCGCACGACGGGATCTTTGGGCGGATTGAGGTAGTGATCGAGGGCGCGGTCGGCGGCTTCGTGGAGTTTTTTTGAGTTGGGGGATTCGTACGGGGAAGCGGGATCGGCTTCGGGGGGATTTGGGGTGGGTTTGATCATGGTGAAGCTCCATTCGAGGATTTGGAGTTCGCCATCACTGCGACCAAGCAGATGGTGGCGAACTGTACGCAGGTTGGTCGACCAGGGAATGGAAACCCGGCAGGGCCTGAGCCCTCCCACGCACAGCTCGCCATTAAGCAAGCACAAAAAAACCGCTCACGCGGCACTGTGCGCCATTCTAAACCCGGGCGACCAAACCCGATCACTGTTTTTTCAGTGACGAACAGAGGCTAGAGATCGCACTTCCGACGGACAACCTGAAAAACCTGTGGGAAGGTTCTGGTGTTTTTATCGACGGTTAAACATCGTCGACTGACAGGCCGTCATCGCCGCACCGATCGCTCCTTGTTGATCGTTCCCACGCTCTGCGTGGGAATGCAGCCCGTGACGCTCCGCGTCACATTCAGAAGCCGGAACGCAGAGCGTCCCTTGAGGCATTCCCACGCGGAGCGTGGGAACGATCAATCACAGATCTGTAGGAGCCAGGCTTGCCGGCGAAGGCGATTTCAATGGCGCCGCATGACTCAAGACCGCCTTCGCGGGCAAGCCTCGCTCCTACAGGCGAAAGCGTTTTCAATGGCGGCGCATGATTCAAGGCCGCCATCGCGAGCAGGCTCGCTCCCACAAGATTGGCGTACATCCAACCAAACCAGGTTGGCTGATAGGCCGTCATCGCTGGCAAGCCAGCTCCCACAAATACACGACATGCCAAAACTTTGTGGCCAATCACAGACCTTGTAGGAGCCAGGCTTGCCGGCGAAGGCGTTTTCAAAGGCGCCGCATGGCGTCAGGCCACATTCGCGGGCAAGCCTCGCTCCTACAGACGAAAGCGTTTTCAATGGTGCCGCATGACTCAAGGCCGCCTTCGCGAGCAGGCTCGCTCCCACAGGATTTGGGGTACATGCGACAGAGTCCGGTGTGAGCCGGTGGAAGCTCAGTGCGCAGTGACTCTCTGGCGCAATCCAGAGCTGCTCGGCGACAGGGCCAGCGCCAATTGCGTGCGATTGTGCATATGCGTCAACCGCAAGACCTGCGACACATACAGCTTCACCGTGTTCTCGGTAATCCCCAGCTCACAGGCAATCTGGTAGTTGGTCTGCCCCTTGCCCACCAACCGAGCCACATCCAGTTGCCGGGGCGACAGCTGATTGAAGATCGCCGGGATCTCCACCCGCTCCACGTCACTGACTTCGCTGTCGACCGCTTCCGGGGAGCCCACGGGAAACGGTGTGCGCCGCACTTTGTCCAGGTCCTGGTACAGGTCGTCGATCGACTCGGACAGGTATTGCAGCTTCTGATTCAAGTGCCCCAGCTGCAAGGTCTTTTGCCGTTCATACAGGGCCACTTCCTGGCGCTGCAGGCCTTCGAGCATCTCGCTCAGGTCAACGGGTTTCTGGTAGTAATCGGCAATCCCGGCGCGCAAGGCCTTGATCACATCCTGCTTCTCCGCGCGCCCGGTGAGCATGATCGCTTCGAACGCGCGGTGCTTGCCGGACAGGCGCTGCATCTCCTGAACCAGTTGAATGCCGTCCATGCCTGGCATCTGCAAATCGCAGAGCACCAGGCCGATGTCCATGTCTTCTTCGAAACGCTCGATGGCCTGCCGACTGGAATTGCAGGGCACACATCGGTAACCGCTGCTCTCGAGGAATTCGCAGAGTTCTTTAACGATCAGAGGCTGATCATCAACAACAAGGACTTTTACTGCCGAGGTACGCTTGTTCACGTGCGACTCCCTGCAAGGTCTGAGGCTGACCGTTCCTGCCCGCCACCCAAGGCGGCAACTACCGTATGAAAGTAGTCGCACTTTTGAACGCTGTACAACTAGCGGAGCAGGGCAAAAGTCAGCATCAGCCCCACAAGCAAGAAGGGGGCGTAGGGTAGTTTTCTTGACATTCCGGGCTCCAGGTAGCGGACGTGATTTCTAAGCCCTTGACCCATATGAAGCCAGACTCTTGGCGCCAGCAGCAGCCAGCACGCACTGGCCAGACCCGCACCGATAAATACGCCCAGAACGTGCCGACCGTCGGTCGCCAAGCCCAGTGCCGTCATGAGTTTTACATCCGCGGCCCCCAGCCTGCGCATCGCGTAACCGGGCAAGGTGAAGGCCAGCGCCAGCAATGCCGCCCAACCACCCTGCTCGGCCGTTGCGCCCAGCCAGGTCGTGCCGCTCCACAGCAACCAGGCCAGGGCCAGCGCCCCGACGCCCAGGGTCAGGCCATTGGCGATCTGCCGCTGGCGAGCGTCCTGCACTGCGCAAAGCGACAGCCAGGCAACCAGAACAAAACTCTGCATGCGCTAAAAAACGTCCCTTTTGGCCGAATGATTCTATGCTGACATTACTCAGTGGTGTCAGGGTAGACGCACTCATGAAAACCAACCTCCCCCATAAACAAAAAGGCGCCGCGGCCATTGAGTTCGCCCTGGTGTTCATCATTTTCTTCGCCGTGTTCTATGGCATCGTCAGTTACAGCTTGCCGCTGTTGTTGATGCAGTCGTTCAACGAGTCCACCGCTGAAGCAGTACGCCGCAGCGTGGCGCTGGACCCCAGCACCCCCGGTTACGATGCGGCACTGACAAGCCGCGCCACCACGGAGCTGACCCGGCAACTGGCGTGGATTCCCGCCGCGCTGAATTTCAATGTCGCCACCGACGCCAGCGCCACCTACGTGGGTGGCGTCCTGAAGGTCAGCATCAATTACCCGACCAACAAAATCAGCGCCGTTATTCCGTTCCTGAGTCTGCCGGGTGTCGGCCAGGTACCGAACTTGCCGGCCACGCTTACAGCCAGTTCGAGCCTGCAATTTTGAGTGCCGGCGACAAACTGTTCGGGCGCCTGCTCAACCGTCATCCGCCACCCCCGCTGGAGCCGTCGGAGCCGCTGCGCATGCAGGGTTTCGGATTGCAGATTCAGCTCAACGACGAGGGCCGGGTCATTCATCTGGCAGGACCGTTGCGGCATCTGCTGGCGCAACAGACACCTTCAGCGCAGGCGCCGCACTTGCAGGATTTCCTCTTGCCCCACAGCTGCCTTTGCATCGAAGGGGTGCCGGCCGATTGGCAGGGACACAACCTGGACCTGGACTTCCACAGCCTCAATGGTCCGGCGATACATTTGCGCGGCTGGGTTCAACCGCTGGCCGATCACTGGCTGCTGCAGCTGTTGGACATCAGCGACTTGTTGCTCGAACGCCGCCAGGCGTTCGCCCGCGAACAATGCCAGGTACTGGCGATGCAGATTGGCGAACAGTTGCGTCTGTGCAGCCTGACGCGCTTGCCGGAGGTACTGGCCGAGCAGATGCAAGGCGTCGCGCAGCGCTTCCAGATGCCTTGTGTGGCGTTGGCGTTGCTCGATGAAGAGGAGCAAGGCTGGCAGATCCACCAACACTACACCGCCTTCGATGCGCCACAGCTGTGGCAGAACGGCCAGCGCCTGGGCACGGGCCTGGACAGCCTTGGCGGTTCGGTGCCGCAACACCTGAGCATGCGTGAACATCCTCGCCTGCAAGGCACGTTCGGCAATGCCGACGGTTACGCCGTGCCGTATCACGATGCGCAAGGCGTGGTGGCCTGGCTGTTGTGCGGTTTCTACACGGTGCAGCAGCGCGCCCCCGACATCAGCGAGCGCGACTGGCTGCAGGTCGTGGCCGCCCTCGCCGGCCCATTGCTGGAACGCCTGCGCGAACACCGGCATCAATTGCAACTGGAGCGGCTGGAGTCGCTGCAAGCCTTGCTCGGGACCGGGTGGTGGGAGGTGTTCAGCGACAGTGCCCAGGTGCAACTGGCGCCTTCGCTGGCCCGTACGTTGAATCTGGAAACAACCGACTTGCCCCTGCCGCTGTGGATTGACCAGGTACACCCGGCTGACCGCGAAGAGTTGCGCAGTCGCCTGCAAGCCTTGCAGGACGAAAACCTGCCGTTGCTGTTGTGCGTGCGCTTGCAGCGTGCCGAAGAAGCCACTGCACCAGTCTGGTATCGCTTGCAAGGCCAGGCCGTGGGTGTCGGCAAGAACCGGCGCCTGATCGGCTTCATGCTCGATATCAGTGACATCAAGAATCAGGAACACAACGCCGCGACCGCTCACGCACGCCTCGACAACCTGATCGCCAGCTCGCCCGCCGTGATTTACGTGCAGCGCTATGTCGAAGGTGCCTTGCAGCCGACTTTTTTCAGCGACAGCCTGCTGCCATTGCTCGGCTGGACGCTCGCCGACTGCAACACAACTGCGCTGACCGAACGCATTCATCCCGAAGACCGCGACCGCTATTTCGAACGCACCCGCAAGTTGTTGCGCGAAGGTGCGGTGAGTACCCGTTATCGGTTGCGCGACAGTCGCGGCGAATACCATTGGCTGCTCGACGAAGCCAAATTGCTGCGTGACGATTTGGGCCTGCCGGTGGAGGCCGTCGGCCTGTGGCTGGATGTCACCGAAGCCACCCTGGCCGCCGAGCAGGTCAGGCAAAGCGAGGAGCGTTACCGGATTCTGGTGGAAGACTCGCCGGCCATGATTTGCCGCTACCGCCCGGACTTGACCCTGACGTTCGGCAACAAGCCGTTGGCAACTTATCTGGAGTGCGCCCCCGAGCAACTGCCGGGGGTAAACCTGGGCAGCTGGATGTCCGGCGAGCAACGCGATGCATTCATCCGGCGCCTGAGTCAGATAAGCCCCGAGTTCCCGGTCAGCACCGCCGAAATCAATCTGCAACTGCCGGGGCGCGAACATGCCTGGTGGGTCTGGTCGGATCGCGGTGTGTTCGACGAACAAGGCCGGTTGCTGGAGATTCAAGCCGTAGGCCGCGACAACACGGAGGTGCGGCGTTCGCAGCAGCAACTCACGCAGAGCGCGAAAATGGCCACCCTCGGCGAAATGGCCACGGGCCTGGCCCATGAAATCAATCAACCGCTGAACGTGATGCGCATGGCCATCGTCAACGTGCTCAAGCGCCTGGGCAACGGCGATGTCCAGGTCGATTACCTGACCGACAAGCTCAACCGCATCGATGCCCAGGTGCAACGCGCCGCGCGGGTGGTCGATCACATGCGCGTGTTCGGGCGACGTTCGGAGATCGAGCAGCACCCGTTCAATCCGGCCCAGGCCATCGAAGGGACCCTGTCGCTGCTGGGCGAAGGCATGCGCGGCAAAGGCGTGGATCTGCGCATCAGTGATATCGGATTCGAGGTGCAGGTGCGCGGCCATATCGATCAGCTTGAACAGGTGTTGATCAACCTGATGGTCAATGCCCGGGATGCGCTGCTGGGCAAACGTGAAACCGATTCATCATTCAAACCGTGGATTTCACTGTACAGCGAGCGGGATCAGCAGTCGGTTCGACTGTGGGTCGAGGACAACGGTGGCGGTATCGACCCCCGGTTGCTGGAGCGGATTTTCGAGCCGTTTTTCACCACAAAACCCGTGGGCATCGGCACCGGCCTTGGGCTGTCGGTGAGTTACGGCATCGTCGAAAACATGGGCGGCAAACTCAGCGTCAGGAACTCGACCGAGGGGGCGCGGTTCTGCATTGAGTTGCCGATTGTGTTGGCGGATTAGATGGTCAGCGCCGGGCGTCCGGGAGGCTTGCAGCTGAGGTTTGCACCGACATCGACCTTGTTCAGGGTAATCCCGAGATTGGCCAGCAGCCCGTCGAGGATAGGATCGAGCAAAGGACTGAGCAGGTTCTGGATCACGACGCCCAAGGTGGTATTGACCCCGTTGAGCGTACCGGCAGCGGTCACCAGCAAATCGCCCAGCAGGCTGGACCCGGTAGGTTTGTATGCCTGTACTTGAACGCCGCTCAAGGTGCCTTTCAGGCTGTCGACGATGCCTTGCGTACCCAGGCTGTAGTACATCGGCGGTTTCTTGATTTCCGGAGGCTGGTTGTAGACATGCGTGCTCTGGGTACTGGCAACCGATGTGTCGATTTTTACCCCCAGGCCTCCGCCGTAGAAGGGGACACGAGTGCTCTGACTGCAAACCCATAGCACGCAACTGACCTTGCCGATGTCAATCAGCGCCAGCGGTTGCACGCTCACGTCAGCCGACGATGAAAACGCATTGGCGGTGTCGATCTTGCCGACTTTCAATTTCACCAGCGACGTATTGGTTCGGGTACTCAGGGTTTTCGTAGCATCGCTGGCACAGCTGTAGCCCGTGACGCGACTATCGGCAGCGGCCACTTCCAGGGCAATGTCGATGGAGGATGTCGGCAGGATTTTCAGATCGGTTTTGTCGCAAGTACCGGTCAATGTACACAGCAGCGAACTAAGCGTTCCGGCCAGATTCAAGTGCAGCAGATTGTTCAGGGAGTCGGTCAGCCCGTTCAACAATGCGTTGTTGGTGATGGCTGCCGCCAGTCCGCTGATACCGGACAGCACCGGTAGGTTCAGCGACAGCACCGTACGCACCTGGGCCGTGCGCACGAAGATCCGGTTCGGGTCGTTGGTCAAGGCGTCGTTGACCAACGCCGGGTTGCCGATGGCCGATAATTGCGGGGGCTCGATGACTTTAACCCTGACCACGCCATTGACCAACCCCGGAATGCTCAGCGGTATGTTGGCAACCGCGGCATTTTGGCTATTGGCCAGTTGCACCAGGGCTTCGACCAACTGGAACACCTGCAGATTGGTGTTGAGCGCCGAAGAGACGGCACCCGATTGCAGTTGCAACAGCTGTCCCAGCACGACGGACGTGCCGCCCGCCGCCGCCTTGACGCTGGTCAGGCCGCTGACCGCCACGCTGGTAGTCGGGCCGCCGGCCTGCAGCACCGTGATCGCCGAATCCAGCACTTGCGTGAGCGCGATGTTCTGGCTGAGCAGTTGGGTGTAGTTGCCCGCACTGACATGGACGTCGGCGGCCAGTTGGTTGAGGTATCCCAGCAGATTGATCTGGCTATCGACCAAACCCTGCCAGCTGGCCACAGTCAGGTTCAGGCTGCCGCCGAGCATCTGTCCCAGCAACAAGTTCAAGGCTGCCGACTTGCTGGCATCGACCACCAACGCGGTACTGCCGATGGTCAAGCTGGCCAGAGGTGGCAGGGGCGCCGGCGCACTCACCGCCGTCGCCGTCAGTTGGGTCGTCAGGCTGGCGGGGCCTGGGCTCAGGAGCGCGCCGATGCCTGCCGCGACACTGGTCGGCACGGTGCGGGTCGCCACCACGCGTATGGCGTCCTTTTTGCTGGCATCGGGTACGAACGTTCGAAGGTTGTTGGCCCCGGTCTGCAGCGAACCGCAGGCCGTGGCCAGCGTGCTATCGGAAGCGCTGTAGCCGTTGCGGGTTGCACTGGCCAATGCGTAATCCGCTGCCGTGGAACCTGGTGGCAGGCAATCGCCGTTACGGGTGACCGCCTCCAGTGCTGCGACATCGGCCACCCGCTGCAACTTGCGTTGCTCCAGATACAGCCGGCCGGTATCGACCACCAGCAGCATGAATCCCAATGCCAGTGTCAGGGTCAATGCCGCCATCAGACCGATCGCCCCCCGCTGCCGGGCCGGACCGCAAAACTGCATGCGAGGCGACATCGCGCACTCCTTTGCCGGCGCACTGCCGAGCGCAATATCCATGGGTGTGAAGCAGTGTAGACAAGGGGTAACGAGACTGCTGGCATCTCGCCAGCTCAGACAACAAAAAACCCTGTAGGAGCGAGCATGCTCGCGATGGTCTCAAGGACGCCGCGTTCATTCTGGATGCACGCGTTATCGTTGACCTCCATCGCGAGCGTGCTCGCTCCTACAGGGTTTATGCGGTTAATGCGGTGGATAGTTGGCCAATATGTGGCTGACGGTGTCGTGAATGGCGTTGCTGCGATCGGACGGGTTCGGTGTGCGGCTGAGCATCTGTTCGTCGCTGCCGCGCCACACCAGCTTGCCATCCTTGGCGTCGAGCAGGTCGATCTGGATGGTTGCCACTTTGTAGCTGACGTTGCGGGTTTCGTTGTACATCGGCCCACCCCAATAGCCGTTCCACGGGTTGCCCCAAGCGCCGCCGTAGTTGGTGGTGATCTGTTGTTGCCGCTCTTCGACAATCAGGTAGGTCTGCACATTCAAATCACCCCGGGTGCCTGCCGAAGCCGGGCGCAGGCCGCGCTGATCCAGTTGGTCGGCCACCGACTGGCGTATGCGTTGCTCGGTCAGGTCGCTCTTGATCCGTGGGTCATCGGGGCGATATTGCAGGGCGGGTTCTTTCCAGCTCCAACTGCGATAAGCGGCAAAATCGCGGCTGGCATCGTAGTCATGATTGACCTGGTTGGCGGCGCAGGCACTGAGCAGCGCGGCCACTGCCAGTAACGCAAAACGGCGGAACATGATAATTCTCCGGTAGAAGACATGAACCTGTGGAACGCTTCTTAACTGCAGAAGCTAACTAGGAGGATACGCCGACATCGCCTTTTCCACAGCCTCCCGTATGGCATCCACTTGCTCGGTCTGGGAGCTCCGATGGCCGGTCTCGGCACTGGAACTCCACACCGGTTGACCGCTTTGTGCGTCGAACAGGTTCACGTGCACGACCACGACCTGTTCCTCATAGGTACGCACGATCGGCACCGTGCCGTACATGCCGTAACCGGGTCCGTAGCCATAACGGTTGTAGCCGCCATACCCCCCGTAAGCGCCGTAATCGTCCTGAACCTGGCGCAAGCGCGTTTCCATGCGCAGGTCGGCAGTGACAAACAGGTCCGCCGGGCGATTGTCATGCAGCGGACGCAAGCCACGCTGATCAAGGGCACTGCTGACCGCCTCGGCAACCTGCGCCGAGTCCGCCCATGCCGTGCCCGCCGGCAGACGCCCGTCGAGCCAGGCCCAGCTGCGATAGCGCCCGTAGTCACGGGCTGGCGCCGGATAAGCGCTGCGGTCAAAGGTGTTGGCTGCCTGCGGCGGTGCCGGTGGCAGCGGGTTGGAGGATGCGACATACGGATTGCTGCCCTGACAGCCGGCCAGTCCCAGGCAGACCCACAGCAACCCTGAACGAACTTTCATTGTGTACTCCGATCAGACCGGCCGACAGATCCAGTGCAAGTAACGCCCAAGCCCGGCAAAGCTTGGGTGACGGCGGTGCGCCAGTTCCATTTCGAGTAAATCCAGCAGTTCGGCGCGAGCCTGGAACTCCACGGGCATGTAGTCGTGGAAAACCCGTACCCCACTCTGGCTTTCGACCTGCCACAACCCTTCAAGTTGCGCCGCCAACTCCCGTGGGTCCAGGGGTTGTTGCGGGGTCAGGCTCTGTTTTTCGCCGGCCATGTCGTTCTTGCGCATCTTGCGAAAATGCCCCTTGAGCAAGTTGCGATAAATCAACGCATCACGGTTGTAGAAGGCCAGCGACAGCCAGCCGCCGGCCTTGGTCAGCTGATGCAGCACCGGCAGAATCGCGTGTGGCTCGGCCAGCCATTCCAGCACGGCATGGCACAGCACCAGGTCGTAGGGCTCGGTGAGCTGACCGAGCAGTTCCTGCCACGGCGCCTGTATGAACGTCGCCGTTTGCCCGGCTTCGGCGAAACGCTGACGGGCGCCTTCGAGCATCGGTTCGGCCGGCTCTGCCAGTGTCACCTGATGCCCGCGCTGGGCCAGCCACAATGACATGTGGCCAAGGCCGGCGCCGATGTCCAGCACCCGCAGCGGGCGGTCCGGCAATGATTCGGCGAGGTCGGCCTGGAGCACCGCCAGGCGGATGGCGCCCTTGGCGCCGCCGTAGATTTTCTCCGCAAACCGCGTGGCCAGTTCATCGAAATGACGATCGCTCATCAGCTGAACCTCCGCTCGCTGTCGGCCAGTTTGCTGCGTACCACTTCATTCATGTCCAGACCCAACTCACCGCACAGCAACAGCAGATAGAGCACGATGTCGCCAATTTCCTGACCGGCATGGGCCAGTTTGTCAGCCGGCAACTGTCGCGACTGGTCTTCGGTCAGCCACTGGAAAATTTCCACCAGTTCGGCCATTTCGACGCTGGCGGCCATGGCCAGGTTTTTCGGGCTGTGAAATTGCCGCCAGTCATTGCGGTCGCGGATGGCATGCAGGCGTTCGGTCAGTTCAACAAGGTTCATCGGGCTCTCCTGAAGGCGTATAGCTTCGGGGGGTTGGCGAGTGAAGGCAAGTGACATCCGATTGCGCGAACAAGCTTGCTCCCACAGGCACAGCGCAACCCTCTATGCTTGTGGGGAACTCGGCAGCGTGATCGACAGCCCAAATCACGCCTTTTTTGATCAGGACGCTCCTCCCATGCAGGTAGAAGGTTTTTTCGAATGGCTCGGCCAGGCACTCGGTTCAGTCATCCGCTTCATCGTTGATGGCCTCAGCGGCCTGTTTCAAATGATGAGCCGCGCCAGCAGCAACTTCGTCGAAGGCTTGTCCCGCGCCCTGGGCATGGACACCTCGATCATCAGCATCGTCACGTTGATCCTCGGGCTGGTGCTGCTGTGGTCGGGGATCCGCGCCTTCATGAATGCATCGTTCATCATGGGCATCATCTGGCTGATGCTGGGGCTATGGCTGTTGAGCTGGATCATGCATTAGAAATGCCCCCATCCAATGTGGGAGCGAGCCTGCTCGCGATCGGGTCGGCATGTTCAATATGGATGTGACAGACAGATCGCATTCGCGAGCATGCTCGCTCCTACAGGGAACGCCGCAGAAATCGGATATATCGTTACAATGCCCGCTCCCAAGGAGCCTGCATGCCCAGCCTGATTGCCGACTGGCGCGACCGCCCGACCCACCGCAAGGTCTGGGCACTGGCCGCACCGATGATCCTCTCGAACATTTCCGTACCGCTGGTGGCGCTGGTCGACAGCACCGTCATCGGTCACCTGCCCCATGCCCATCAACTCGGTGCCGTCGCGGTCGGGGCCAGCCTGTATACGTTCCTGGCCTGGGCCATGGGCTTCCTGCGCATGGGTACCACGGGGTTTGCTGCCCAGGCCGCCGGGCGCGGCGATGGCGCGGCGTTGCGCCAGATTCTGTTGCAGGGTCTGCTGTTGGCCATGGGACTGGCCATTGTGCTGGGTGCGGCGGGCGTTCCCCTGAGCGCCATCGCACTGCAAGTCATGCAGCCGTCGGCGGAGCTGGACCAGATGACCCGCGAGTTTTTCCACACGCGCCTGTTTGGCCTGCCGGCGGCGCTGGCCAGTTATGCGCTGGTCGGCTGGTTCCTCGGCACGCAAAATGCCCGGGCGCCGCTGGCGATTCTGTTGACGACCAATCTGGTCAACATCGCCCTGAACCTTTGGTTTGTCCTGGGTCTGGAATGGGGCGTGGTCGGCGCGGCCAGGGCTTCGGTGATCGCCGAATGGACCGGGGCCCTGATCGGTCTGTCGATGACCCGCCAGGCCCTGCGCGCCTACCCTGGACAGATCGTCTGGAACACATTGCAACGCTGGCAGAACTGGCGCCCGCTCCTGGCGGTCAATCGCGACATTTTCCTGCGCAGCCTGGCCCTGCAATCGGTGTTTTTCCTGATCACCGTGCAAGGCGCGCGTCTGGGTGACGCCACCGTCGCCGCCAACGCACTGCTGCTCAACGGTTTGCTGCTGACCGCCCACGCGCTCGACGGGCTGGCCCATGCCGTGGAAGCCCTGTGCGGGCATGCCATTGGCGCCCGCGACCGCGATGCCCTGCGTCGCGCTTTGGTGGTGGCCTGCGGCTGGTCGTTGCTGGCGAGCCTGGGGTTTGCCGTGTTTTTTCTGTTGGCCGGGCAACTGTTCATCAAAATGCAGACCGACATCGCCAGCGTGCGCGATACCGCGTTCATCTATCTGCCCTACCTCGCTGTCCTGCCTCTGATCGCCGTGTGGAGTTACCTGCTCGACGGATTATTCATCGGTGCCACCCGTGCCCGTGAAATGCGCAATGGCATGTTGCTGACCGTGGCGTTGCTGGTGCCGTTCGCTTGGTCACTGCAAGGCTTAGGCAATCATGGCCTGTGGATCACTTTCCTGCTGTTCATGGTTTTGCGAAGCCTGACCCTCGGCATCATCGCCTGGCGCCTGCGCCGAAACGACGGCTGGTTCACCCGCGCGCATTGAACGATGACTGCTCAAGGGCAGCCGCTCTGCCAGCGGCTGCGCAGATTGTCGAGTCGCTCCTGCGGGGTACGCCCCGACAGCGGCGGCACAGGGACCGCATCGGGATGCTGGAGGCGCAACCATAACCAGCCATCCAGCACGGCGCGCTCGTGAAAGCCCAGCGTCAAACCTTCCTGCAAGTAACACCACAAACTCGCGTAATCGGTTGCGGTAGACCGACTCCACTGCCAGGCATGCTGCTCCAGCAGGCAGGTGTGCAGTTTTTCGTGCTGCCGACGGGTGAGGTTTTCTTCGATCTCCAAAGGACTGACCGCAAGCCCGGGATTGCTCAATTGTTGCCAGCCCTGACTGCCGATTCCCCGGTCTGCCCAGGTGCCGCCAAACCATTGCACCCGGTTGATCGGCCCCAGCCAGCGACTCAGTTCCCCGGCATCGCAGGCATCGAAAAAGTAACTGGCGGTGTGTGGATTGTAGAAGCCCAACAATGCTCGGTGATGCAGGCCGACACTCACCGTGAGCATGCGCCGCAAATGATCCAGCAAGGTCGGAGCCGATGCCTCGCTGGTCAGCAGCAAGCCAGGCCAGAGCGACGCATCACGCCGACACGCCTGGGCGAGCGCCTGGCAACTTCGAAGGTCGATCAGGATCGGGCCTTGCTCGCGTACGCCATGCCATTCAGTGCCTTCGAACAGCCGGAACGAGCGCACCCGGGCATAGTCCTGTTGCAGGATCACGCCAGCCGACGGCGTGCCCGGTACATCCAGCAACAGCCATTGCGGCCCTCCATCGGCCGCGTGCAGGGTCATCATGCCGCACCGCTCTGGCCAAGCCGCACCGCCGTGCGGCAGGTGCAAAGCGCCTGTGCACAATGCTTGAAACTGCCGCCACCCGGCATCAGGCATAACAGCAGCATGGGCTCGCCGGAATTCAGCCAGTCCAGCACGCCTTCGGGCGAGCACTGATCGGCGCACGACAAATCGGCCCCGTCATCCGTCGCAGCCGTGGCCGGCAAGTGAAGCACCCCGGTGATCAATGGCTGGTCAGGATCGCCTTCGATATAGCTCACCACCACCTCGGTGCCTTCTCTCAACCGGGCGCCGTTTGCCGTTTGCAGCTCGGGCGCCAACGGTAGCCAACAGTGACCCGGCTTTGCCCCTTCGCCCTGATAAGACCATTCAAACTGTACGGCCACCGGCCTGGAAGCGTCCGGGCGAGGTTCATCGACATCGACCACCCTCGCCCGCTGCAGGCCATGCATTCCTGGCTTTTGCACCCGCTGGCACACTTCGAACTTCGCGGCCCGATGCATCGCGCGTGCCTGGTTGCTGTAGGAGGCGAGCGGGTCCTGTGTGCCCTCATGCTCGACGTGGGTCAATAACCACAAATGATTCCAATCGGTCACCGGGTGATCGGCCAGCGGCATCAACTGACCGCTGCGCAGCGTCGCCAGGTCCGTGCGGCATTCAGCACGTTGCCGGCCGCCATCGATGAACTGAACCTCGAATCGACGCACCGCCGGCTGCTCGCCCTCGCACCTGAAGGCGGCCATCTCGCCCCTTGGGAAATGCCCCTGCCCATCGGCAAATACCACACAGTGGCTGCCTGCCTTGTGTTCAAAGTGATAGTGAATCCGTTCTTCAGCGCACAGCCGTTGCAGAAACTGCAGGTCCGACTCCCGGTACTGCGTGCAGAAATCCCGCCGAGGAAAATCACCGCTCAATTCGAAACGCCGCTGCGCACCGGCAAATCCGTGCTCCCTGAGCACTTGGTCGAGGATCTGCGGCACCGAGCAGGCGCTGAAGATGCGCTGGCTGTAGCGCTGGGCCAGACAGGCCAGTTTCGGCGCCAGGCGCACATGACAGAGCCTGACCGCCGAGCCATGGTCACGCTGGACCAGCGCTTGCAGCTGGCCGTGAACACAGTTGCCCGCCGGGCCGAAATGCAAGGATGCCGGGCGGTAGAGCAGGCTGGCGAGATCAAGTTCCGGGTCATCGATCAACAGGTCTGCCTCGAACACGAACGGTTCGCTGATGGCTTCCCTGCCGGTAAAGGCCAGGACCTCGAAGGCGTCGGACAGACCTGCTACGTCCAGACGAAATTCAGGTTCGTTGACTGAATCGGACATCGGCAATTCTCTACACGAGGGGCGGCCGGGAATTCTCGCCGAGAGACATGGCCGAGTAGAGAGGCGAAATACAACTTGGGAAATGACCTACGCGAAAAGAGGACCAATGGCTTGAAAAGCCACTGATGCAGTTTTTTTCGCTCGGATAAAGAAGAATCGCCTCACCAGGTCATCTGAAATTTCCGCAGCGTGCGGAAAAATTTCAGACAACCCGATGGAAGCGGAACCGGCCTCAGGAAGACAGGTAAGACGAACGGGTCAGGCCAAGACGCAGGGCATCGAGGAACTGGGTGCGTTCGGTGGCGCTGATGCGGGCACTGGCGCACTTGTCGCGGTAGTGGGTCATCAGCTCTTCCGGCGACAAATGCACGTAACGCAGCATGTCTTCGATGGTGTCGTGGGTTTCGATACCGGCGTGGTACACGCTGCCGTCGGCGTTCTGGTAGATGTTCACCGAGTCGGTGTCACCGAACAGGTTGTGCATGTCACCGAGGATTTCCTGGTAGGCACCCACCAGGAACACGCCCAGCAGGTAGTCCTCGCCCTCGTTCAGGGCATGCACCGGCAGGCTGGTTTCGATGCTCTGCTCGTCGACGTACTGGTTGATCTTGCCATCGGAGTCGCAGGTCAGGTCCTGCAGCACGGCGCGACGCATCGGCTCTTCGTCCAGGCGGTGCAGCGGGATGATCGGCAGTACCTGGTCAATGGCCCAGGTGTCCGGCAGGCTCTGGAAGACAGAGAAGTTGCAGATGTACTTGTCGGCCAGTTTGTCGTTGAGTTCGTCCAGCACCTGACGGTGGGAACGCTGGCGCGCCTTCAGCGAGTTGTGCAAACGACGGCATACGGCGAAATAGCACTGCTCGGCCAGGGCTTTTTCGGCCAGGGTCAGCTTGCCATCGGCATACTGGGCGGCAACATCGCTCATGTAGTGCGTGGCACGCCAGTAAGTCTCGGTGACCATCTCGATGTCGGTCGGGCCCAGCAGGTCCACCAGCCACTGCACGGTTTCCGGCAGGCTTTCCTTGTTCTCGATCTGCGGCACTTCGTCGTTGTGTTTTTCGACGTCAGTCACCTGCACCACCAGCATGGCGTGATGCGCGGTGAGGGAGCGGCCGCTTTCGGAGAAGATGTTCGGGTGCGGCAGGCTCTGCGCGTCGCAGAACTCCTTGAGCATCCCGACCACGACACCGGCGTAATCGTCCATGTCGTAGTTGATCGAGCTGGCATTGCGCGAATGCGTGCCGTCGTAGTCCACGCCCAGGCCGCCACCGACGTCGATGTGATCGACCGGCAGACCGAGGTTGCGCAGCTCGCCGTAGTAACGGATCGCTTCCTTGAAGCCGTGCTGGTAGTCCGCCAGGTTGGCGATCTGCGAGCCCATGTGGAAGTGCAGCAGGCGAATGCCCTGGTCCAGTCCCGCGGCGCGGAAACGCTCGACCACCGACAGCAGTTGCGCCGCCGACAGGCCGAATTTGGATTTCTCGCCACCGGTATCGGCCCATTTGCTCGACGCCAGGGACGACAGGCGCACGCGCAAGCCGACCTGCGGCTTGACCCGCAGCGAGGCCGCTTCTTCGATCACCAGGCCGACTTCGGATTCTTTCTCGATCACGATGAATACGTTGTGGCCGAGCTTCTGACCCATCAGCGCCAGACGAATGAACTCACGGTCCTTGTAGCCGTTGCAGACGATGGTGCCGCCCTTGGGCGCCAGCGCCAGCACCGCCAGCAACTCCGGCTTGGAGCCGGCTTCCAGGCCGATGGAAACGTTCTGGGTCGCGATGATGTTTTCGATCACGGCTTCCTGCTGGTTCACCTTGATCGGATACAGCGCGGTGTATTTGCTCTGGTATTCCAGGCGCTCGATGTTGGCGTCGAACGCGCCGGTCAGCTGACGCACGCGGTCTTGCAGAATATCCGGGAAACGCACCAGCAACGGCAGCGAAAGGCCGCTCTTGCGCAGTTGGTCGACCTGTTCGAACAAATCGATGGGCGAACTGTTCGGACCGTTGGGACGAACTTCGACGCGACCGGCGTCATTGATCGCGAAATACCCGGCCCCCCATGCTGAAACGTTTAATCTATAGTGATTGGCACGTTACTCGATAATGGCGTGCGCTTGAAGTCCAATTGTCGGATGCGCGGGTAACGATGGTCGAC